>NZ_JAAOQS010000009.1:0-143761 GCF_011603105.1 Rhodococcus sp. A14
ACACCAGCCCTACCCCGCACCGGCACCAACACCCCCCGCTCCACCACACCCAACACATCCACACGAGCCAACGGCCTATCCGGTGCCCCGACCGCGGTTTCGAGAATGCGGGAGAGGCGCTGCGCGTCGCCGGGGCCGTGCACGTCGACGGTCCAGGAACCGTCCCAGTCGTCGACTTCGACGAACACCCCGTCACCGGCGGAGTCCCACCGCTTCACGACGGTGACGGCACCCGCACCGATGCGCTCGACGCCGAGCGGATCGCGCAATCCGCCTGCCACAGGCCACGAGTCCACCGGACCATCCGTGGAAGCGAGGAACCGGTGTCTCCGGGATCTCCGGAGTTGCAGACCCACGTGCCGTGTCAGCGCATCGAATGTGAGTTGCGGTGTGAGGGAGAGCCTCACGGGTGTGGTGGACCCGTGCGACCGGTGCCCGACCACCACGTCGTCGACGGCGGTGCGGCTGTGCCAGTACACCGCCAGCGCGGCGAGCAGGACGGCGGCGGGACCGCCACCGCTGCGGCGTGCGAGCCGCACGAGCGCGCCGTCGGCGGGAACGGTGAACGGGCCGAGGTCCTCCTCCTCGGAGACCGGACCGGGCGGGGTCTCGTGTCGCGGCGCTCCGGCGAGCAGGTGCTCCCAGTAGCGGCGGTCGTCCGCCCACGAGTCGCTCTCGCGGTACCGCGCATCGGAGGTCAGCGGGACGGAGGGCGACACGAACGGCCGGGACTCCGGCGGCGAGGTGGGAACGGATTCCCCCGACTCGTAGGCCTCGGCGGTGCGGTGGACGATCGCCGTCATGCCCGGTTCGTCGTTCACCAATCGGTGATAGCGCTGGAACCAACCGTATCGGCCGTGCGGCAGCCGGAACAGGACGTGCACGTACAGCGGTCCGGTGGCGGGGTCCATCGGGCGGGTCAGCTCCTGGTCGATCCACGTCGTCACGAGTCGGCCGGGGTCGTCGGACGCGGCGGCGTCGAGGACGTCCGGGCCGGTCGCCGGGGCGCCGGTGACCTGCCCGAGTTCCGGGCCGTCGAGCACGAAAGTGCAGTGCAGTCCGGTGCATTCGGCCAGAGTCTGCTGCAGGACCCGGCAGAACCGGTCTTCGTCGAGCGGGCCGTCGAGTTCGAGATACTGGCCGAAGGAGGCGTCGGGAACACCGGCGCGGAGCACCGCGAGCTGGTCGTAGGTGAGGGGCAGCACCTCACCGGTACTCATGGAATCCTCGCCCGGTCTTACGCCCGAGATGACCGGCCTCGACCAGGGCGACGAGCGGCTCGGGCGGGCGGTAGTGGTCGTCACCGGTCAACTCGCGCAGCGCGGTCATCGTGTCGTGGACGTTGTCCAGGCCGATCAGGTCGGCGGTCCGCAGTGGTCCCATCGGGTGGCCGAGGCAGCCTTCGAACAACGCATCGGTGGTGTCCGCGTCGGCGATACCGTCGCCGAGGGCGGTCGCCGCCTCCGCGATACACAGCATGAGGACACGGTTCAGCAGGAATCCAGGTCCGTCGCCGACGACGATGCCGGTCTTGTCCAGTGTGGCGAGGAGCGTCAGCGCACGGTCCAGCGACTGCGGCGACGTCCGCGGCCCCCGCACCACCTCCACGGTGTCCTTGAGCGGGGCGGGGTTCATGAAGTGCAGTCCGACAACCTGTTCCGGTCTCGTGGTACTCGCGGCGAGTCGGTCGACGGGGATGCCGGAGGTGCACGACGCGAGTAGCGCGTCGGGTGCGCACACACGGTCCAGTTCGGCGAAGACCTTCTCCTTGAGGTCGATTCGCTCGGGGACGCATTCGATGACGACGGCGGCGTGCCGCAGATCGGTCAGCTGCCCGGTCCAGTGCACCCGCGCGGTGACCTCGGCAGGTTTCGGACCACCGGCCCGGCCGAGGAGTATCGCGAGCCGCAGCGAGTCGCGCATCCGAGATCGCGCCTGTTCGACGGCCTGCGGGTCGGGGTCGACGACGATCACGTCGTGGCCGGCCTGCGCGAGACATTCGGCCACCCCGGCGCCCATGGTCCCCGCCCCCACCACACCGACGCTCATCGCACTGCCTTCACTCATCGCGCCGCCTCCGTCGAAAAGCCGGTGTCGTCCTGATGCACGTACTCCATCGCCACCTCCTGAGTGGGCAGGTCGGGATGGGCCACGAGTCCGGCCAGCAGCCGCCGGAGGTCGGTGAGCATCGCGGTAGCCGTGCTCCGGTCGAAGAGGTCGGTGGCGTAGTCGAGTTCGAGGGTGAGTGCCGTCGGACCGCGGGTCCACGACAGCCCGAGTTCGACGGGCGACAGGTCTGCCCGTTCGGCGCTGTCGTCGCGCTCCCCGTCGCAGCGCACGGGGAAGTGCTGCGCCGCCGTGTCGGCCGCGCGAGGATCCGAAGACAGCTCCCGGCGTACGGTCTCCACCAGCTCCGGGTAGGTGGGATCTCCCGACAGGTCCGCGACCACGAGCCGCGGCGATGCCCCCGGTCCCGGGGCGGTGCCCACGGCCACCTCGTCCTGCGCCGTGTACCAGGCGAGGAGCGTGAGCCAGGCGGCGAGCAGTTCCGGGTGGCCCGGTTGTCCGTCGAGTGTCGCCGTCACCCGTGCGGTCGAGTAGCTCGGCGGTTCCGCGCCGGTCGAGGGTTGCCGGGGCCGGTCGGCCGGGACCAGGGGTGGCGCCACCAGCCGCGCCACCGGGGCGGGGGCCGCGTCGGTCAGGAACACGGAAACAGGTTGTGTGCGAGGCGCATCCGCGACACCTTCGAGGATCCGGACGTATTCGGCGCACAGCGCGGCGGCAGTCTGCTCGGTGAACAGTTCCGTGCTGAACTCGAGCCCGGCCGCCATGCCGTCCTCGCCGCCCCGCTCCGTGGTGACGAGGGTGAGATCGAACTTGGCCGTGCCGGACGGCACCCCGCCGAACGCGATGGCCGCGGGATCCTCCTGGTCGAACAGCGTCTCGGTGAGTCCTTGCTGCGACTGCAGCGCCGGCAGTTCCTGGTGGACGTGGCAGACGTCGAACAGTGGTGTCCGGCTCAGGTCCCGGTCGCCGGTGAGTGCGGTCACGACGCGGTCGAACGGGATCTCCTGGTGTTCGAGGGCGCCGAGCACGACATCACGCACGCGTGCGCACAGCTCCGTGATGTTCGGGTCCCCGGACAGGTCGGCGCGCAGTGCCACCGTGCTGTTGAAGTACCCGATCATGCCGGACAGTTCCGGCCGGTTGCGTCCGGTCGTCGGTGTCCCGACCACGAGGTCGCGCTGGCGGCTGCGGCTCGCCATGAGGAGGTAGAACGCGGAGAGCAGCACCACGAACAGCGACACGGACTCCCTCCGGGCCACGGCCCGCAGGCTCCGGGTCAGCTCCTCGGAGACGGTGAACGTGTGGAACGCGCCGGTGAAGTTCTTCCGCTCCGGACGCGGGAAGTCGGTGGGCAGCCGGAGCAGCGGTACGTCCTCCAGAACGGTTCTCCAGTATTCGAGTTCGGAGTCGAGCGCGGCACTCGCGATGAGTTCCCGCTGCCACAGGGCGTAGTCCCAGTACTCGATGGGGAGCGGTGCGAGGTCGGCGCGGCGGCCGGCGCGGCGTGCCGCGTACAGGGCGGGCAGTTCCTGCTCGAAGATTCTCGGCGAACCCCCGTCGTTGACGGAATGGTGGGTGGTGACCTGCAGGACGTGCTCGTCGGGGCCGATCCTGATGAGCAGTGCCCGCACAAGCGGGTCGGTGGCCAGGTCGAACGGTGCCACCGCGGCCTCGTGCACGAGGGCCCGGGCCGCGGCCACCGGATCCGGTTCGCCCGACACGTCGGCGGTGCGGAAGAAGTCGCCGAGGGTTTCGCGGATCCGCAGTTCCGGCTCCCCGTCGACCTCGACGTAGTTGGACAGCAGCACCCGGTGCCGTGCGGCGAGGTCGTCCCACATTGCCCGGACGGCGGATTCGTCGATCGGCCCGTGCAATTCGCTGACCATCGGCAGGTTGTAGATGGTCGTGTCGGCGTCGAGTTGGTGATGGAACCACATGCGTACCTGACCGAACGACATCACGTGCCGCCCCCGCGGCATGATCGGAGGCAGCCCACCGGACGCGGACGTGCCGTCCGCGAGGAGTGCGGCGAAATCTGCGACCTTCGGCCGCTCGTAGAGGTCGATGAGTTTGGGCCGGACCCCGTATCGGTCCGACACCCGGTCGACGAGTTGCATGCCGATGAGCGAGTTTCCACCGAGGTCGAAATAGTCGTCGTCGGCGCCGACGTCCCTCTCGCTGTGGAGCAACTCGCGCAGTGTCGTCTGCAACCAGTCGAGGCTGTCTTCCGGCGCGGCCGTCACCGATTGCGGGCTCGGTTCCGCCGACGGATTGTCCGCGGCGTCGTCCCAGTCGGGTTGGCCCGGGAGGTCGAACCAGCACCGCGAACCGCGCATCGGGTGGCCGGGTAGGCGCACTCGCCAGGCGGAGTCGTCACCACGGTCGACGGCCGCCCAGTCGAGGTCGACTCCGCGCTCGTACAGCCCGGCGAGGAGGTGCGTGATCGCGTCGGACGTGTCCGTCGCGCGGAGCATGTCGGCGTCCGCCGTGTCGCGGAGAGCGTCGGCGAGCAGTGCGCCGAGGCGTCCCTCCGGGCTCGGCTCCACGAAGACGACGGGGCCGTCCGCGAGCATTCCCTTCGCGACGGCGACGAGCCGGTCGGTGTCGATCGAGGGGTCCGCGGACGCGCCGGCGATGTCTGCAGCCTTCACCGCCGACAGTGTGTCCCGCAGATACCGGGCCGCGTACCGGGACACGCCGCCGCTGAGGACGGCGTCGACGGTGACGCCCGCGGCCCGGAGTTCACGGTGGACGGCGATCTGGCCGGCGAGGAGGTCCGCCTCGTCGCCGGTGGCGGGAAGCTCCGACGGCAGGGTGCGGCCGCGCAGTGCGGGCGGCATCCGGTCGGGCGACAGCAGCAACGCCACAGCGGGGCGTTGCCGAGTGGTCGGTGCGGAGTCCTCGCCGCGGGCGTCGAGTTCGGCGGCACGGGCGGCGAGCGACTGCGCGAGTTCGGCGATGCTGCGTGCGTGCACCGCTACCCGGTGGTCGTGGTGCGGGCGGCCGCGATTGAGGGTGAAGACCACATCGTCGAGGTCGTGCCCGCGCACGGCCGTCGCCAGTTCGGTACACAGCGTGGCGAGGGCGCCCACGCTCTTCGCCGACACCCCGACCAGTCGACTCGTGGTGCCGCCGCGCGATCCGGTGGCACGCGCGGGCGGTTGTTCGACCACGCAGTGCGCGTTGATGCCGCCGAGGCTGAACGAACTCACCCCCGCCCGCCGGGGTCCGGTCTCGTCGCTCCACGTCCGGGCCTCGGTGACCACTTCGATTCCGTTGCCCGCGAGGTCGACTCCACCGGTGGGCCGTTCGAAGTGCAGCGACGGGTACAACTCGCCGTGCTCGACGGCCAGGATCGCCTTCACGAGGCCGGACACCCCGGCGGCGTGGTCGAGGTGACCGATGTTGGTCTTCACCGAACCGATCGGCAGTACGCCGGGACGGCCCCGGAACGCGGACGTGATCCCTTCGAGTTCGACCGCGTCGCCCAGCGGAGTTCCCGATCCGTGGGCCTCGAGGTACCCGGCATCGTCCGGGGTGAGACCCGCCTTCTTCCAGGCCCGGGAGATGACGGCCACCTGCGCCCGGGCGCTCGGGGAGCTGATCGTCGCGGACGAATGACCACTGGACACCGTTGCGGTGCCACGGATCACGGCGTGGACCGGGACGCGGTCGGCGCGGGCGCGGGCCATCGTGGTCAGGAGAAGCGCCGCCCCACCCTCCCCGACCGCGGTGCCGTCCGCGTTCGCGTCGAACGCGCGGCAACGCCCGCCGGGTGACATCAGTTCCGCGGATCCCTCCGCCATGTCGGCGCGGAGACCGTTCACCCGCAGACTGACTCCGCCCGCGAGGGCGAAATCGGCGTCACCCGACCGCAGCTCCCGGCAGGCGTGGTGCACCGCGATCAGCGATCCGTTGCAACCCGAATCGACGGCGTAGCAGGGGCCGGTGAGGCCGAGTTGGTACGCGATCCGGGCCGGCACGGCGAACGGAACGTTGCCCAGTGTGCTCAGCACACCCGGTTCCGCCCACATCGCCGGATACGTCGAGGTGGCGGCGCTGAACACCACCGCCGTTGCGCTGTCGCGGAACTCCGCCACCGAGTATCCGGCGTCCTCGACCGCCTGATATGCGAGGACCAGTGCGATCCGCTGTTGCGGGTCGATCAGCGACGCTTCCCGTTTCGACAAGGTGAAGAAGGCGTAGTCGAACGTGGAGATGTCCTCGACGAAACCCATCGCGTGGTAGTGCGAGGGAGGTCCCAGCCCGGTCTCCTTTGCCCGTGACCGCGACAGGGGGCGCACCGAATCCCGGCCCGCCGCGAGATTGGCGCGGAACTCCGCCAGGTTCGCGGCCTCGGGGTAGCGCGCGGCGATGCCGACCACGGCGATGTCGTCGTCGCCCGGTGCGGGATGTCGCACGGTCACGGTTGCCTCCTCCCGGCTGGTCAGAACTCGTAGGTGGCGGGCGCGGACGCCTCGCTCGTGTCGGTGGACTGCGAAATCGCCTCGGCCTGCGCCGCCACGGTGACGAGGTCGAACAGCTGACCCACCCGCAGAGCCCCGGGCCAGCGTTCGTCGAGACGACGCTGCAGTTCCACGACGCGATGCGAGTTTCCGCCGACGTCGAAGAACCCGTCTTCGGGACCGAAGTCGTCGTGCCCCAGCACCGCCGTCCAATGCTCGGCGACCGACCGTTGCAGCGTCGTCCAGCGGTGCCGCGACTCGCCGGGCGCAGGCGCTGCCTCGGAGACGAGTGCGCGCAGCGCGTTCTCGTCCACCTCGCCGTCCGCTGTCCGCGGGACGGCACCGAGTGCGACGAACCGTGTGGGAACCGATCGGGCGTCGAGCCGCCCGGCGCTGAACTCCCGCAGGTCGTCCGCCATCGGTAGCACGGCCGCCGCGGCTGCCGGCACCCAGAAGGCGGTGACACCGGTCGCGGTCGTGAGGACCACCGCTTCGCGGACCGCCGGGTGACTCGCCACGACCTCCGTGACCGACCGCGACGGAGGCCCGGTGGCGCCCACGCTCAGCAGTCGTCCGGACCGGTTCCACCGCGCGAGCGCGCCCGTCCGGACCATCCGGGAGCCCGGGGCGCCGAACGGATTCGCCACGAACGTCGCGGCCGCCGCCGGCGCCGAAATGTGGTGCTCCGGTGTATCGGCCACGTACACCGCACCGGTCACGCCTTCGGGGCTGAGCTCCAGCCGGGGATCGAGCACGACGGTCTCGGCCGCCGCACTCCATTCGCGAATCCGGGTGCGCTCGTCCGGGGCCAGCACGTCGACGTCTCCGACGGCGACTGTCGGATCCGCGACGAACGCGGCGAGGATCCTGGTGAACCGATCGGCCAGGGCCTGCATGGTCGCCGCATCGAAGAGGTCGGTGGCGTAGGTGAATCCCGCCGTCATCCCTTCCGGTGTTCCGGACTCGTCGTACCGCTCGCGCACCGTCAGCTGCAGGTCGAAGAGCGACACCTCGACGTCGGGTTCGAGAACTTCGGCCTCCAGGTGCGGGAGGGCGAGATCGGGATGTTCGGTGTTCCGGAACTCGAGCAGCACCTGGAACAGCGGTGAATGCGACTGGGACCGAGGCGGGTTCAGCGCCTCCACCACCCGCTCGAACGGCACGTCTGCGTGGGCGTAGGCCGCGAGGTCGGTCTCGCGGACCCGGGCGAGCAGATCGTCGAAAGTCCCCGACACGTCGGTCCGCAGCACCAGCGTGTTGACGAACATTCCCACCACGTCGTCGAGGACGGCCTCGCCGCGGCCGGCGACCGGCGACCCGATCACCACATCGTCGGTGCCGCCCGAACGGGCCAGCAACACGGCGAGGGCCGCGTGCACGACCATGAACACGGTGCACCGTCGAGCCCGCGCCAATGCCACCGCGCCCCGGTGCAGGTCGGCGCCGATCCCGAACGTCACCCGGTCACCGGTGGCCGATCGCCGCCGCGGGCGGTCACGGTCCGTGGGCAACGCGGTCACCGCCGGCGCGTCGGCGAGAGCGGATCGCCAGTAGTCCAGCTGCCGCGACAGCAAGGAGTCCGCGTCGTCCTCCGAGCCGAGGAGTTCCCGCTGCCACACGGTGTAGTCGGGGTACTGCACCGGCAGCGGCTCCCATCCCGGCGCACAGCCCTCGGACCGCGCGGTGTACGCCGTCATCACGTCGCGGGCGAGCGGAACCATCGAGAACCCGTCGGCCGCGATGTGGTGCACCACGACGACGAGGACGTGCTCCCGGTCGCCGAGTTCGAACAGCCTGGCCCGCATCGGGACTTCGGTGGCGACGTCGAAACCCGCCGACACGAGTTCCGAGATCTGTTCGCGTACCGGATCGTCGGACGTCGACACGGTGAGCTGCGCGACGTGGCCCGCACCGACGATCACCTGGGTGGGTCCCGAATCGCCGTACGGGTACCGGGTGCGGAGCGATTCGTGCCGGTCCACCACGTCGGCGAGGGCGGCGGTCAGCGCGTCGACGTCGAGGTCACCCGACAGCCGGACGATCATCGCGACGTTGTACGCGGGCGAGGACGGGTCGAACTGATTGAGGAGCCACATCCGGTGCTGCGCCCAGGACAGCGGCACCGCGTCGGGGCGCCGGGGCCCCGCGATCGCAGGCCGAGCTTCGCCGCCCGCGGTCTCGCGCGCGATCCGTGCCGCGAGCGCCCGAACGGTCGGGGTCTCGAACACGTCCCGCACACCGACGTCCGTGCCGAGCGCGGAGTTGATCCGCGCGACCACCTGCGTCGCGGTCAGCGAGTTGCCTCCGGACGCGAAGAAGTCGTCGTCGGCTCCGACGACGCCGGTCCCGAGTACCTCGGCGAACACGTCGGCCACCGCGGATTCGAAGGGGGTGCCGGGCGCCCGGAAGATGCGGGGCGCGAATTCGGGCTCCGGCAGCGCGTGCCGGTCGACCTTGCCGTTGGCGCCCAGCGGCAGTCGATCGAGGATCGTCACCGAGGCAGGCACCATGAACGGCGCGAGGACGGACCCGGCGAACTGCATCACCTCGCTCGTGTCGAGGTCCGCGCCGTCCTCCGCCGTGACGTATCCGGCGAGGACCGCCTCGGCAGCGGGTGTGTGGCGGACCACGACCACCGCCTGCGCGACGCCGGGGCAACGGGTGAGCGCCGCCTCCACCTCCCCCGGCTCGACCCGCTGGCCGCGCAATTTGACCTGGAAATCGTTGCGGCCCAGGTATTCCAGCCGACCGTCCTTCGTCCAGCGCATCAGGTCGCCGGTGCGGTACATGCGTGATCCCGGGTGGTCGAACGGGTTCGCCACGAACGAGGCAGCGCTCACCCCCGCGCGCCGGTGGTAGCCGCGCGCCAGACCGTCTCCCAGCACGTACAGCTCACCCACCACACCGACCGGCACCGGACGCAACCACTCGTCGAGGACGAGTTCGCGGACACCGCGCATCGGGTGGCCGATCCGCACGGGGTCGCCGGGTGTCATCGGGTCGCCGATGTTCGACATCACCGTCGTCTCGGTCGGACCGTAGCCGACGAGCAGGGTGCGCCCGGACGCCCAGCGGGCCAGCAACTCCGGCGGGCAGCGTTCGCCCCCGACGACGAGCGTGCGGAGCAGGCGTAGACCACGCGGGTCGATCGTGGCCAGGACCGCGGGGGTGGCGAACGCGTGCGTGATCCTCTCCGCCGCCAGCAGTTCCGTCAGTGCGGCGCCGCCGTAGACGTGCGGCGCCGCGATGACCAGTCGCGCACCGGCGCCGAACGCCGCGAGGTATTCGAGCATCGTCGCGTCGAACCCGGGCGACGCGAGATTCAGGACGCGCGAGGCATTCGTCGTCGCGTACCGGGTGCGCTGATCGATCGTGAAGTTCTGCAACCCCGCATGGAGGATCACGACGCCCTTCGGTGCCCCCGTCGATCCGGACGTGTACATCAGATACGCCGGATGGCCCGGTCTCAGCGGCACGACCCGGTCGTCGTCGGTGATCGGACGGGACTCCCATCGCCGCGTCGGGCCCGGATAATCGAGGAGCAGCCACTCCACGCCGTCCGGCATCCGGTCGCGCTGTTCGGCGACCGTGAGTCCCGCCACCGCCCCGCAGTCGGCGAGGATGTCGGCGATCCTCCCCGGCGGCAGACTCGGATCCACCGGGACGAACGACGCACCCGACTTCGCCACCGCCCACACCGACACCACCAGTTCCACGGATCGGACGAGCCCTATCGCCACGTGATCCTCCGGTCCGATTCCGCGGCGGATCAACACCCAGGCCAGGCGGTTCGACCAGTCGTCGAGTTCGCGATACGACATCACCGCGTTGCCGTACGACAGCGCCACGGCGTGCGGGTCCCGGGCGGCCGCGGCGGAGAGGATCTCCGGCAGCAACCGGGTCGTGCCGGTGGGCCGCCCGCGCACCGGGACGAGTGCCTCGCGTTCGCCGGGCGACAGCAGATCGAATCGGGCCAGGGGAACGTCCGGGTCGGCGACCACCGCGTCGAGGAACCGTACGTATCGTTCGGCGAACTTGCGGACGGTCGCGGCATCGAAGATATCGGTGGCATAGGTGAATCCCGCGCTGATCCCGGCCGGCGACCCGTCCTCTCCGAATCGTTCGGCCAGGGTCAGCTGCAGGTCGAAGGTGGAGACGGAGACACCGAGGTCGATCTCCTCCACCTCCAGTTCCGGCAGGCTCGGGGTCGGCCGCACGACGTCCTGGAATTCGAACAGCACCTGGAACAACGGCGCGTGCGCCGTGGTGCGCGGGAGAGCGAGCGCCTCGACCACCCGCTCGAACGGCACCTCCGCGTGCGCGAACGCCTCCAGGTCGCGGTCCCGCACGGCGGCGAGCAGCGCGGTGAACGAGTCGGCGCCGTGGACGGGGGTGCGCAGTGCCAGAGTGTTGACGAACATCCCCACCACGTCGTCGAGGACGGCCTCACCGCGTCCCGCCACCGCGGATCCGATCACCACGTCGGTGGCGCTTCCCAAGCGGGACACCAGGACCGCAAATGCCGCGTGCGTCACCATGAACACGGTCGCATCGTGTTCGCGCGCAAGGGCGACCACCTTCCGGTGCAGGCGGTCCCCGATGTCGAACGACTCCCGCGCGCCGGCGAGCGACCGGTGTTCGGGACGTGCGCGATCCATCGGCAGGTCCGTCACGACCGGCGCGTCGGCGAGCGCGGAACGCCAGTACCCGAGCTGGCGGGACATCAGGGAGCCGGGATCGTCCTCCGATCCGAGCAGTGCCCGCTGCCAGATGCTGTAGTCGGCGTACTGCACCGGAAGCGGCACCCAGGCCGGCGCATGTCCCCGCGCCCGGGCGGTGTACGCGGACGTGATGTCCCGGGCCAGCGGGCCCAGCGACAGCGCGTCCGCAGCGATGTGATGGACCACCAGGGCGAGGGCGTGATCGCGCGGACCGACCTCGAACAGGTGCGCCCGCAACGGAACCTGCGCGGTCACCTCGAAGCCCGCGGACAGGGCCGCCGCGAGCCGGCCCCGGAGGTCGCTCTCCCCCGACACCGTGACCGCGCGGAGACCGGGCACCGCCTCCGCCGCCGGGATCACCGACTGCACGGGCGTGTCGCCCCGCATCGGGAAGATCGTCCGCAACGCCTCGTGCCGGTCCACCACGTCCGTCAGCGCCGTGTGCAGCGCCGCGACGTCGAGGTGGCCGCGCAATCGGAAGGCCGCCGCGATGTTGTAGGCGGGCGACGTCGTGTCGAACTGGTCGAGGAACCACATCCGCGTCTGCGCCAGGGACACCGGGGCCGCCGCGGACCGGTCCGTCGCCACCAGCGGCGGCCGGTCGGCCGATGCCGCTCGGCTCACCCGTGCCGCCAGCGACCGCACCGTCCGCGCCTCGAAGACGTCGCGCACACCCACGCCCGCACCGAGCACACCGTGAATCCGCGCCACGACCTTCGCCGCGATCAGCGAGTTGCCGCCGAGCGCGAAGAAGTCGTCGTCGACCCCGACCGCGGGCACGCCGAGCAGCGCGGCGAAGATGACGGTGAGCGACTCCTCGGCGGGAGTCCCCGGTGCCACGAATTCGGCGCGGGAAGCCGTGACGGGCGCCGGAAGTGCCGCCCGGTCCAGTTTCCCGTTGACGGTGAGCGGGAGCCGCTCGAGGACCGTCACCGAGGCCGGGACCATGTACGACGGCAACGCGGTTCCGGCGAATTCCAGCACGGCCTCCGTGTCGACGATCGCACCCGCCTCGGGCACCACGTACGCCGCCGGAGCCGGGCCGGTCACCGGATCCTCGTGCAGGGTCACCACTGCCTGCGCGACCCCGTCGCACCGGCCCAGCACCCATTCCACTTCGCCGAGTTCCACCCGGAATCCGCGGATCTCGACCTGGAGGTCGTCGCGTCCGAGGTAGTCGAGACTCCCGTCACGTCGCCACCGGACGATGTCCCCGGTCCGGTACATCCGGGCGCCCGACGCATCCGCGACGAAGCGGGACGCCGTGAGCCCGGCGCGGCCCAGGTAGCCGCGCGCGACCTGCGGTCCCGCCACGTACAGGTCGCCGGCCACACCGACCGGCACCGGATGCAACCGCGCGTCCAGCACCGACACCCGGAATCCGGGGATCGGCCGCCCTACCTTGCTCGTCCACGCGGCGGCGGCGAGCCCGCGCCCGAGCGGGAGGTGCGTGACGTGCACCGTCGTCTCTGTGATGCCGTACATGTTCACCAGCACGGGCGCGTCCTCGTCGTGGCGGGAGTACCAGCGTTCGAGTTGCCCGAAGTCGAGCGCCTCGCCGCCGAGCACGACGTAGCGCAGCAGCGGCGGGCCCGCGTCGTCCTCCGCGTCGGTGGCCTCGATCAGCTGCGAGAACGCCGTCGGCGTCTGGCTCAGCACCGTCACCCGCTCGCGGCGCAGCAGCGCGAGGAACGCGGCGGGCGACCGGGTGGTGTCGAAGTCGACGACGACCAGGGTCCCGCCGTGCAGCAGCGCGCCCCACAACTCCCAGACCGAGAAGTCGAATGCCGGGGAGTGGAACATCGTCCACACGTCGGTGTCCGCGAACCGGAACAGGTCCCGGGTGCTCGTGAAGAGCGAGACCACGTTGCTGTGCGACACCGCGACGCCCTTCGGCCGTCCCGTCGATCCCGACGTGTAGACGACGTAGGCCAACGAGTCCGGATCGACCGGTGTCCGGTCGGCGTCGGTCAGCGGGTCCGCAGAGCTGCCGTCGAGATCCGTGTCCGTCGAATCGAGGAGCAGAACAGGAATGTCCGACGCCGGCAGTGCGACCGCGGTGTCCCGGGTGGCCAGAATGCACACCGGGTGGGCGTCGTCGAGGACGCGCGCCGAGCGCTCCCCGGGATGGTCCGCGTCGATGGGGAGATAGGCGGCCCCGGCCTTGACGATCGCCACGAGTGCGACGACGAGCGCCGCCGATCGCGGCATCGCCACCGCGACCGACGACTCCGGGCCCACACCCCGCGAGAGCAGGTGCCGTGCAAGGCGGTTCGACCGGGCATCGAGGTCGCCGTAACTCGTGCGCTCGCCACCCGACACGACGGCGGTGGCGTCGGGGCTCCGCGCCGCCCGGGCGGCGAACAACTCACCGAGTGTCGTCTCGTCGGCGGCATCCCCCGGACGGATCGACCAGTCCTGCTGCACAGCGCGTTCGGCCGGTTCGACCAGGTCGAGGTCGCCGATCACGACAGACGGATCCGCGGCGGCGGTCGCGGCGGTCCGCACGAACCGCCGGGCGATTCCCTCCACGGTGGCGGCGTCGAACAGGTCTGTCGCGTAGGTGAATCGGGCCGTCGTGTCCGACACCGTCACGCGCAGGTCGAGGTCGCCGAGTTCCCCTGCCTGGTCCGCGAATTCGAGCAGTACCTGGAAGAGCGGTGCGTGGGACGTGGACCGCGGCGGGTCGAGGATGTCCAGAATTCGCCGGGCGGGCACACCGCGGTGCGCGAACGCCTCCGCGTCGGCGTCCCGCACCGTGCCGACATACTCGCCGAAGCGGTCCGAACCGCACACGTGGGTCCGCAACACCACCGGGTCGGTGTCCGTCCCCGCGCCGAGGACGACGTCGTCGGTCCGAGCCGACCGTGCCAGCACCAGCGCCAGCACCGCATGGATCACGGTGGCGGCGACCGCGCGGTGTTCGGCGGCGAACGCTTCCAGGCTGCGCCGCAGATCCGGGTCGAGTGCGACGTCGACGGCGGCGCTGCGGTGGGACGGCCGCGCGGGCCGCGGACGGTCGGTGGGCAGGTCCAGCACCGGGGGCGCGTCCGCCAGTGTGCGCGTCCAGAAGTCGAGCTGGGCCGTCTCCTCGTGGACGGTGGTGAGCGCGGCGTCCGCGTCGGCCGTGACGAAGTCGCCGAGCAGTTCCAGGAACTGCCGGTGATGCGCGCCGACCTCGTCGGCGTCGTACCGGTTGGGGTTGGCCAGGAAGTGGACGAAGGTCCGGACCGGTGTGCCGCTCCGGTACACGTTGACGAGCAGATCCTCGACCGGCCCGGACGTGACGATGTGGTATTCGCCGACGAGCGGCCCCAGAACGAGTTCCTGGTGGAAGAGCATGACGTTGACCATCGGACCCGACAGCGACTGCGCCGCACCGGCGCCCGCGTCGCGCCGGATGTCGCCGAGCCCGAAACGCTGGTGTCGCAGCGCGCCCATCAGGTCGAGTTGCACCCGCTCCACCAGTTGCCCCACCGTGTCCCCGGGGCAGATCTGCACGGGAAGCGGCACGACGCCCGCCACCATTCCGCCGGACCGTCGCAGGGTCGCGGTGGTGCGCGCCGACACCGGGATCTTCACGAGCACGTCCCGGCGTCCCGTCGTCCTCGACAGGTAGCAGGCGAACGCGGCGATGATCTTCGCGGTCCCGTGGGCCCCGGCGTCGCCGAGCGCTCGCTCCGCCGCGTCCGGCAGGGGCGCGGTGACGTCGGTGCTCGTGGCGACCGCGGGCCCGGTCCGTCGGGCCAGGCTCGATCCGGGTCCGAGGCCGCCGACCCGTTCGGCCCAGAACTGCCGGTCCGCGGCGAAGCGGGTCGACGACCGGTACTGCTGATCGGCCTCGTACAGCTGCCGGGGGTCCACGGCCTCGTTGGGCGGCAGTTCCCGGTCGAGCACCTTCGCGGTGTACCGGGCCGCGATGCGGTTGAGCATCGTCATCGCACCGTAACCGTCCAGGGCGACGTGGTGAATCTTGCTGTACCACAGGTAGTGCGTCTCACCGACGCGAAGAATCGACGATTCGACGAGGCGGTCGCGAGTCGGATCCAGTGGGGTCTCGCAGTCGGCGCGCATCCATCGGCGGGCGGCGTCCACCGGTTCGGCGTCCCCGCGGAAGTCCAGCAGGCCGATCGACCGGTCCGTCGACGGGTCGACCAGTTGGAACGGCTGACCGTCCCTGTCGATCAACCGGAGGAAGGGCGATCCGAATTCGTCGGCGGTCGCGACGGTGGCCTCGCGCAGGAGGTCGACGTCCAGATCGCCGTGTACCTCGACGTACTGGGCGATGCACAGCGGCACGTCGGGGGCCAGTTGCTGGGCCAGCCACGCCTCGTATTGGGCCGACGACAGCGGGAACGGTACTTCCGCGCCGCCGACGGCCTCGGTATGGTGCTCACGCAACGCCACCACCTCCGCTGGGCAGCAGCCGGCGCAACGCCGCCTCGTCCACCTTGCTGCTCGGTGCGAGCGGAAGGGCGCCGAGCGCGAGGAAGCGGTCGGGCACCGCCTGCGCGACGAGCCGCGCGGCGCAGTGCGCGATCAGGTCGCGTGGTGTGGGCAGTACGGTCGCCGCGGCCGAGGGCACCCAGAACGCGGTCAACACCGTCTCCCCGTGTTCGTCGGCGGTCGCGAGAACCACCGCCTGGTGGATCGCGGGGTGACTCTCCAGCACGGCCTCCACCGCGTGTCTCTCGACCCGGGCGCCGCGCACTTTCACCTGTCCGTCGAACCGGCCGCGGAATTCGATGTCGCCGTGCGGATCGACGCGTGCGAGGTCGCCTGTGTGATACATCCGCGCACCGGGCCGCGCCGCGAAGGGGTCGGCGACGAAGCGGGCCGCGGTGGCGGCCGGGCGGGACGCGTAGCCCTCGGAGATCTGCGGACCGCCGACGTACAGGTCCCCCACCGCTCCGTACGGCACCTCGACCAGTTTCGCGTCGAGGACGTAGGCCGTGCTCGCGCCCAGTGGTCTGCCGATCGGCGCGATCGAGGCGGGCACGTCGCGCACCGGATGAGCGAGGCAGCTGACAGTCGTCTCGGTGGGACCGTACTCGTTGCTCAGCGGGACCCCGGGCAGCACCGCACGATGTTGTTCGACGAGCGTGCCCGGAAGGGCCTCTCCCGCAAGCGTCACCAATCGCAGACGCTCGCGCAGCGGGGTGAGATGCGGCAGCAGCAGCCGGTAGAACGAGGGGGTCGCGACCAGGTGGGTGGTCTGCCATGTCCGGGCGAGCGCGGCGACGGCCTCGGCGTCCATCAGTTCGCGAGCGTCCGGGAGCACGCTGGTGCCGCCGGTGCACAACGCCCACAGGGTCTTCAGCAGGGAACCGTCCCACGTGAGGCGGAACGCGGAGAACGTGACGAGGTCGCCGTCGTCGTAGTCGTAGTTGCGGCCGTCGACCATGCTGGCGAGGTTGGCGCGGCTCGCGACGACGGCCTTGGGGACGCCGGTCGACCCGGACGTGGTGATCACGTAGGCGGCGGTGCCCGCGGGCACGTGTTCGGGTAGATCGGCCGGTTCGGCGACGGGCCGGTGCTCGGCGTCCCGGTCGTGCAGTGCGGGAACACGTCCGACCGCGCTGCGGGCCAGGTCGCGGATCCACGCCGGCGACGTCTTCGGATCCGCGGACCCGAAGACGATGGCACCACAGTCGATGTCACCGAGGAGTGCGCGGAGCTGACCCACCGGATGTCCGGGTTCGATCACGCACCACGCTGCACCCAGTCGCAGCGCGGCGATCATCCCCACCACCGTCTCGACGCTCTGCCGCTGGTGGATCAGCACAACCTGGCCCGGCCGGATACCGAGGGCGGCGAGTTGCCGCGCCAGTGCCTCGCTCGCCGAATCGAGTTCGCGATACGTCAGCGACCGGTCGCCCACCACGATCGCGATCCGGCCGGGAACCCGCGCGCACTGGCGGAGAATCCCGGACATCACCCCACCGTTCGCGACCACGTCCGTCATGGCGCCACGTCTCCCGAGAGGACCGCGACGTGGTCGGCGTTCGGCGCCGAGACACTGCGAAAGTCATTGCACAGCAGCAGTATCCGATCGCGGTTCGGGTCGACGACGTCGAAGCCCGCGAATCGCAGGGTCACCAGCATGACCCGGTTGACGTCCGTCGGCACGAACTCGGCGAGCGCCCGCCTGCCGTGGGCGCGGGCCCGCTCGACGACGTGCCGGATCAGCGCCGTCCCGACCCCACGGGACATCACCCGGCACGACATCAGCAGCAGTTGCAGGACGGAATCGTCGCCACGGATCTCCGAGACCGCGAGACCGATCGTGCCGTACCCGCCGAATCGGTCGCCGAGCGACGCCACGAGCACCTCGTGGTCGTCCGAGGCGCACAGCCGGCGCAGTTCGTCGATGCCGAAAGTCCGGCCCGTCGTGTTGAGTTGATGAGACCGGACGGTCAGTTCGTGGGCGCGTTCGAGGTCGTCCTCGGTCGCGCGGCGGACCGTCATGACCAATTCGAGCGAGGCCAGGAACTCGGAGTTGGACCCGTGGAACTCCTGTTCGCTCACCTGACGGATCCGTTCGGCGCGGTACAGCGACCTCCGCTGCCTCGCCTCCTCGGTGACGGCGGGCGGAGTCAGCTCGGGAAGGTCGGGGAACGACGCGATCTGCTCGGCGGGATAACAGCGCACCGGGGGAAGCGCCTCGGACACCTCGGCCCGCTCGACGGGATCGTTGTCGACGAAAGCGATGGTGTCGAGACCCAGATTCAGTGTCTCCGCGATGCGGCGCACGGCCTCCGACTTCGGGCCCCAGCCGACGTCGACGGCGCAGAACAGTTCCTCGAGCCCGTGCATGCGCAGGTGCGCGGCGGCGGGTTCGTATTCGCCGCGGCTCGCCACGGCGTGCAGAATGCCGCGACGGTCGAGCACGTCCAGGGCGCGGAGGGCGTCGGCTTTCGGTACGGGGGCGTCCTGTTCGAGGACGACGCCGTCCCAGATGGTGTCGTCGAGATCCCAGACCACGCACTTCACCGTCTGCTCCATCGCGATCACTTCCCGTGCCCGGGTCGATCCGGCAGGCGTCGGAGCAGCGCGCTGCTCCACGCCGCGACCGGGCTGCTGTTCATGATCACGCAGTAGTCGCCGGGCGCCTGTACGGACGCAGCGTGCTCGAGGTTCGCCGCGACGTCGACGGATCCGAGGTGGCCGAAGCGGGCCAGGTTGTCGCGGCAGACGGGATCGATGGTGACGTCGAGTGCCTCCTGCCAGAACGTGAACGCACCGAGCGACAGGTTCTGCATGAGGAACACGCCGATCGCGTCCTGCTGCAGCCCGTTCCGGGCCAGCAGGTCCGCGTTGATCTCCGTGAACCGCTTCCGGCTCTCGACCGCGAGACGGAACGAGTATGTGGGTTCGTCGGCGCATTCCTCGACCCAGTCGGCTTCGCGGACGTCGCGGTAGTCGATGTGGAACAGGTCGGCGTATTTTCCGTCGCTGCGGATCATCTGGTCGACGAGTTCGTACCGGCCGGTCCCCGACGTCGTCAGCAGGACCGCGGCGGCGCCGTCACCCAGGAGCGTCATCGGCGACCGGTACCGCGACCGGGTAGGTGTCTTCGCCGCCGCGACGACGAGGACGTTCTGGCAACGGGGGTCGCCGCGGAGCAACGCCGACGCGAGCGCGAACGCCGCCGAGACGGACACGCACCCGAGGTCACCCACACCGGTGGTGAACGCCTGGGTCGCACCGAGCAGGTGCTGCAGCCTGGTCGCCTCGGACGCGAGCAGGTACTGCGGAACCCGGCCCTGGACGAGCAGCAGCGCGTCGAGTTCGGTGGCGTCGAGGCCCGCCTTCCGGAGCGCCTCGTCCGCCGCGGCGTGCGCCAGATCCACCTCGGAGAGCCCGATTCCGATCCGCACCGTGTCGATGCCCAGTGACAATGCGTGCTCGCGCTGAGCGATCGGCAGTTCGTCGAGCTCGGGCAGGCCGGCCACGGTCACCTCGTCGTCCGGGAACCAGAGCGCGACCGAGTCGATCGTGACCGGTCGGTCGGCCGTCATGGCGCACCTCCCCCGAGCACGTAGTCACCGATCTGGAGTTCGGCGACCTCCGTCGCGCCCTCGATGATCTGCATGACCTTGGCGTCGCGGAAGAAGCGCCCCACCCTGCTGCCGGGGGCGCACCCGACGGCCCCGAGCACCTGGACCGCCTGCTGGCTCACCGACGCGGCGACCCGGGCAGCGGCGTATTTCGCGGCGATCGTCGTGAAGAGCGCGCTGGGCTCGTGGGCATCGCGTTGTTCGGCGGCCCGTTCGCACAGTGCGCGAGCCCCGGCGGCATCGACCCAGCTACGACCGACGATCGCGCGGACCGAGTCGTGCTCGGACAGCACGGCGCTGCCCTGCACGCGGGTGGACGCGTGCGCGGCGGCGTCGGCGAGACACCCGCGCGCCATCCCGGCGCACCCCCAGGCGATGGTGTACCGGCCGTGGTCCAGGGCGGTGCCGACGACGTGGGACAGCCCGAATCCCGGCGGTGCGATCAGGTGGTCGGCGGGGACGACGACGCCGTCCAACGCGATGTGCGCGATCCGGGCGCCGCGCATGCCCAGCTGCCCGTGGATCGGTTCGACGGACACTCCGGGTGCGTCCGTTTCGACCAGCGCGGTCGTCAGCCCGGCCGGCGACCGGCCGAGGACGAGCAGTACGTCCGCGACCTCGCCGAACGTGACCCACAGTTTCCGTCCGGAGATCCGGTGATCGGAGCCGTGCGCCTCGAAACTGGTAGTCACAGAGGAGAGGTCGCTGCCTGCTCCGGATTCGGTGGCGGCGAATCCGGCGAGGAGTTCACCGGTCGCCAGGGCCGGCACCCACTGCGCCCGCTGTTCGGCGGTGCCCCACCGATCGAGGGCGGCGTTCACCATCCCCTGCACGGTCAGCAGCGAGCGCAACGACGTGCAGACCGCTCCGAGTCTTTCTGCGACGGAGCCGAGTTCGGCCGCGGTCAGGCCGAGTCCCCGGCAGTCCGTCGTCCGGTCCAGCCCGAGGACTCCCGCCCGTGCGGCGGCCTCGATGACGTCGACCGGCAGTCCGGTCTCGTCCCAGGTGGCGGCGTCCGTCTCGGCGGAGGCGACGAGTGTATCGATACCGATCACGGCGCCGCCCCGTCCGTCGCACGAAGCTGCTCGCCCCGCTTTCTCCGAATGAAGCCCGCTACCCGCGCTGCGGTACGGAAGTTGTCGAGATCGAGATCCTCCACCTCGACCACGACGTCGTGGGAGCCTTCGATGTACGTGACGATCTCCAGGGCCCGCAACGAACTCACCAATCCCAGGGTGAAGTAGTCGTCGTCGGGTCCGAGTTCCGTCGACGTGATCGAGCTCAGGTACTTTCGTAGCTGCTCGACCAGCTCGTCACGGGACTCGGGCACAGGGGCATGTGCTGTGTCCATGGGCGTGGGATTCCCATTTGGACCAGCGTTCAATCATCGTGCTCTCAGGCGGCCAGCAGGCCCGGCAGTCCCCACTCCGCTGCGAGCAGCTCGTAGGAGCGCAGCCGGTCGCCGTGATCGTGGGTGACGCTGGTGATCACCAGTTCGTCGGCGTCGGTGAGCCTTCGCAGACTGTCGAGTCGGTCCGCGACGGTGGCCGGTGCGCCCACGAACTGGGTGATCAGCCGGTCCTCGACCGCCGCGCGTTCCGTCTCGCCGAGCGGTGCCGTGTGCGCGGGGTCCGGATACGGGATTGCACCGTGTCCACTGCGGATGCTGTGCGTCCAGTGCGCGAACGTCGACGCCAGTTCCTTCGCGGTCGCGTCGTCCTCCGCCACGACCGCGTCGGCGGAGACGACGACGTACGGCTTCTGCAGCTGCGACGACGGGCGGAACGCGGCGCGGTAGGCCTCGACCGCCTCGAGCGTCGTCGACGGGCTCACGTGGTAGTTCGCTCCGAAAGGCAACCCCAGCCGCCCGGCCAGTTCGGCGCTCGGTCCCGCGCTGCTGCCGAACACCCACACCTCGACGTCGGCGCCCTCGCCGGGGCTGGCGTGGAGCTCGATCCCGTCCGGGGTGCGGTACGTGCCGTCGAGCAGTGCCAGGATGTCGTCGACCTGCTGGTCGAATGCGGGCGACAGCGCGCCCGGCTGCTGCAGTACCGACTGCGCCGCTGTGAGCCGCGGAGACAGCAGGAGCCCGGACGGGTCGAACGGTGCCGGGATCACGACGCCGTCGCGGATGTCCGTCTCCCGGCGGGGCGGGGCCGGCTGGTTGTTGCGTTCCGCAACGGCTTTCAGCGCCTCGGCCCGCCGCTGGCCCGACCGCCCGAGCCCGAGGTCCAGGCGACCCGGGTACAGCGCGTCGACGGTGCCGAACGCCTCGACGACGGCCGCTGCGGTGGTGTGGCCCAACTGCACCGCGGCGGCGCCGACCCGGAGCGTGCTGGTCGCCGCGGCCAGGATCCCGACGAGCACGGCAGGTGAGGAACTGGCGACGCCCACGAAGTGGTGTTCGGCAACCCAGTACCGCTTGTATCCCCACTCCTCGGCGTGCCGGGCGAGGTCGACGGTGTTCCGCAGCGCGGTGCGGGCGGTGGTGCCCTCGCTGACGGGCGACAGATCGAGGACGGACAACGGAGTGGTCATGAGGGCACCTTCTGGAGAGAGCGGGGATTGACAGCGCGATGGCTGCGCGGGGCACCGAGTCCGAGGTGCTGCCGCAGCGTGGCGGTGATGTATTCGGTGCGCAGAACACCGCGGTCCTGCAGCAACGGCACCACCGTGTCGGCGAACAGGGCGAGTTCGTCCGGGGTGAGGTGGGACGGCAGGACGAACCCGTCCGCTGCGTCCTCGCGGACCCACCGGACGATCCGGTCCGCGACGGACGCGGCGGTACCCACGAACGTCGCGGCGGACAGGACCTTCACCGCACCGGCGGGTCTGCCGGCCTCGACCGTGCGGCGCGCGAGGTCGTCGTAGAACGCGCGACCGGCCTCGAACGTGCCGAGCGGGGCGATGATCACGTCGCCGTGCCGGGCGGCGAGATCCCGGGCCTCCGGGCCGTCACCCGACACGATCACCACCGGTTGCGCTTGCGGGCTCCGCGGGACGGTGAAGCGTCCACCGATGTCGAAGTGCCTGCCCCGGTGATAGAACGCGCCTGCGGTGGGGTCCGAGACGAACCGCCCCGCATCCCGGTCGACGGTGACGACCCCCTCGGCCCAGGAATCCCACAGCGTGCGGGCGGTGTCGACGAACTCCGAGGCCCGCTCGCCGCCGGGCGCCACGGTGTTCCATGCCGCACGCCCGCCCGACAGGTGATCGAGTGAGGCCAGCCGGCGGGCCACGTCGTACGGTTCGGCGGAGGTCGTGTCCAGCGTCGCCGCGAGCCCCACCGTGTCGGTGAACCCGGCCAGCGCGTTCGCCGCGGTGACGCCTTCGGCGAGGAAGAAGTCGAATCTCCCCCGCTCCGCGGTGCGGGCGGCATCCGCGAGGACGGCGAAGTCCGTCCGGCCCGCGGGCGCCGCCGCCCCGAGCACGACCTGCTTCTCGGCCATGCCTACCGCGGGTTCTTCTCGCCGGCCTCGACCGCGAGCGTCAACCGGTTCTCGGCGGGCGCGACCGGGCAGGTGGCGTAGTCGGTGAACGCGCACGGCAGGTTGGCCGCCCGGTTGAAATCGAGGATCACCCGGCCGTCGGCGGCTGGGGCGTCCACGGCCAGGGACCGCGCCGCGGGGTACGTGCTGACCCCGCTGGTGGCGTCCGTGAACAGGACGTGCAGGCCACCGTTCGTGCCTGCGAACGCGACGAGTTCGTGTACGGCGCCGTCGTACTCGAATGCGAGTGAGCCCAGCGCCGTGTGGTGGTGCTCGAGTCCCTCGACGACCGCACCCGTCGTCACGACGCGGGACTGCGGGAACGGGGTGAACGTTGCCGGCACGGCCCACTGCCGCGCGGGCGGGAACGCCGGGATGCCGGTGAACGCGGCGAGGGTGCCCGCCTCGGGGTCGCGGATCCGCAGGGCGACGTCACCGGTTCTCCGGATCACCTCGATGTTGCGGCTCCCGTGCCGCACGAGCAGACCGGGTGCACCCTCCAGAGGTGCGAGGGTCGCCGTGCCGTCGACCGCGTCGCCGTCGACCTCGAGACCGGCGTCGGCGGTGGCCGTGATCACCACCCCGTCCGCGTCGGCCCGCCACTTCCCGGGCGGGTCGGGGAACGTGGTGTCGGTCTCGACGAGCCAGTGCAACGCCGTGAGACTCAGCCATCCCAGCGGGTCGCGGAAAGACTCCTCCCGCGCCGAATGCCAGTCCTGCCAGTCCTGCTCGAATGTCGCGCCTGCCGTGACTGCGGTCATGATGCCCGAACTCCTTCTGTCTGGTGATGCGGATGGCGCAGTCCGAGATGGCTGCGCAGGGTCGTCCCCGAGTACTCGGAGCGGAAGCTGCCGCGGTTCTGCAATTCCGGGACCACCTTCTCGACGAACTCGTCGAGCCCGGCCGGTGTGAGGTGCGGTACCAGGATGAAGCCGTCGCACGCGTCCGCCTGCACGTAGCGGTCGATCTCCTCGGCCACCTGAGCGGCGGTGCCGACGAATTGCTGGCGGGTGGTGACCGCGATGATCAGTTCACGGATGCTGAGCTTCTCGGCTTCGGCCTTCGCCCGCCACGCGGCGGCGATCTCGCGGGGGTCCTTCGCGTGCCGGACCCGGCCGCGGGTGATGTTCGTGTCGTCGGCCGGTTCGACGTCCGGTAGCGGACCGTCCGGGTCGTATGCGGAAAGGTCACGACCCCAGACCTGTTCGAGAAACGCGATCGCCGTCTGCGGGCCCACCTGCTGGTGCCGGATGTGATCTGCGCGCTCGGCGGCGTCCGCCGCGGAGTCGCCCAGCACGAAGGTCGCCGCGGGCAGGACCTTGAGATCGTCGTAACTGCGCCCGTACTTCGCCAGCCTGCCCTTGACGTCCGTGTAGAACTTCTGGCCGTCCTCGAGCGACCCGTGGATGGTGAAGATCGCGTCCGCCTGCGCGGCCCCGAATTCGCGGCCCTGATCGGAGTCGCCGGCCTGCAGCAGCACCGGGTGCCCCTGCGGGCTCCGGGGAATCGTGAATCGTCCCCGGATGTCGAACTGGGAGCCGGAGTGGGTGACGTCGCGGATCGAGTTGTCCTGGGCGAACACTCCCCGAGTGCGGTCGATCTGCAACGCATCCTGATCCCAGCTGTCCCAGAACTTGCGGGCGCCCTCGATCAGTTCGCCTGCGCGGACGTACCGGTCGGCCTTGTCGAGGTATCCCCCGCGCCGGAAGTTCTCCCCCGTGAACGCGTCCGAGGACGTCACCATGTTCCACGCGGCCCGGCCGTCGGACAGGTGGTCGAGCGAGGCGAATTGGCGTGCCAGCTCGTACGGTTCGTTGAACGTGGTGTTGATCGTTCCCGCCAGGCCCAGATGCGTGGTGACTCCGGCGAGTGCGCCGAGCACCGTCAACGTGTCGGGGCGGCCCACCACGTCGAGGTCGTGGATCAGGCCCCGGTGCTCACGTAGGCGCAGGCCCTCGGCGAGGAAGAAGAAGTCGAACAGTCCGCGTTCGGCGGTCTCCGCGAGGTGCACGAACGAGTCGAAGTCGATCTGGCTCTTCGATTCGGGGTCGCTCCACACGGTGGTGTTGTTGACGCCGGGGAAGTGGGCCGCGAGATGAATCTGCTTGCGCTGGTTGCTCATGATGTCAGTCCTGTCCGGCGAAGTGATTGTCGGGACGGGTGAAGCCGAGCCGCTCCCGGAGCACTC
This sequence comes from Rhodococcus sp. A14, assembly GCF_011603105.1. Lineage (NCBI taxonomy): Bacteria > Bacillati > Actinomycetota > Actinomycetes > Mycobacteriales > Nocardiaceae > Rhodococcus > Rhodococcus sp. A14. The sequence continues at coordinate 24,991 of NZ_JAAOQS010000009.1, forward strand.
TGCTGTCGGACGCCCGGCCGCCCGGCCGCAGCAGCGGCAGGACGCGTTCGGTGATCTCGTTCAGGCCGGACGTCAGCGCCAGCGGCCGGAGGGTGACCCCGTCGACGCCCCCGGTGTCCACCACGTCGGTGATCAGCCGGGACAGTCCCGTCGCGTCTCCGCGGTGGAGAATCGACGCCGGCTCGTAGCGGCCGCCGGACCAGTTCTCGAGCTGGGCGAGGTCGCGTTCCGCCGTGTCGGCGGTCTCGGCGATCACCACCTCGACGTCCAGCAGGATCCGGAGCGAAGCGGGGGCCCGGCCGGCCTCGACCGCAGCACGTCGCACCGGGTCCGCGACGTCACGCGCGGCGTCCACGGTGGGTGCGCCGATGCGGATCACGTCGGCGCGCGCCGCGGCGACCCGGGTGGAGTGCTCGTCCCGCGCACCGATCACGATCAGCGACTGTCCCTGCGGCGACCGCGGCGTGATCGAGGGACCCTTCACGGAGAAGTGCGTGCCCTCGAAATCGATGTAGTGCAGCTTGTCCCGGTCGATGAAGCGGCCGGTGGGCACGTCGCGGATCTCGGCATCGTCCTCCCAGCTGTCCCACAGCAAACTGATGACCTCGATCGCGTCGGCCGCCTCCGCCCACAGACTCTCGGCATCCTGTGCGTCCTTGCGTCCGAACAGATTCGCCTGCGCCTGACCGGCCGACACGTCCACCTGCCACCCGGCGCGGCCGAGCGACGCGTGGTCGAGGCTCGCGATGGCCTTGGACACGTGGAACGGTTCGGTGTGGGTGACGGTCACCGTGGGAACCAGGCCGATGCGCTCGGTGGACGCGACGGCCCGTGCCGCGATCGCCACCGCGTCCAGGTGCCCACGCTGATCGGCATGTCCCGTGGTGGCGATCGCGAAGGTATCGCCGACGAAGGCGAGGTCAACTCCGGCCGAGTCGGCCTGCCCGAGCAGGCCGGTCCAGTAGCCGGGGGTGAAGAGGTCCTCGGCGCGCGAGTCCGGACGACGCCAGGACTGCGGATGGATCCCCGTGCCGTACAGATCGACGGCGACGAGCGGGTCGTGTGGCTCAGGCATGAATCGATTCCTCCAGCTGTGCAGAACGTGGACGCACGACGGATCGTCCCGGGATGGCGTCGAGCAACTGCCGGGTGTAGTCGTGGCGGGGATTGTCGAATATTTCTGCCGCGGCGCCCGATTCGACGATGCGGCCGGACCGCATCACCGCGACCGTGTCGCTGATCTGCCGGACCACGGCGAGGTCGTGCGAGATGAAGAGGTAGCTCAGCCCGAGTTCCCACTGCAGGCTCTCGAGCAGCCCGAGGATCTGTGACTGCACCGAGACGTCCAGCGCCGACACCGGTTCGTCGAGCACGACGAGTTCGGGGTGCAGAGCGAGCGCGCGGGCGATGGCGACCCGCTGCCGTTGCCCACCGGACAGCTCTGCCGGTCTGCGTTCGAGGTAGGTGCGCGGCAACGCGACCTGTTCGAGCAGTTCGGCGACTCGTGCCGTCCGTTCCGCCCTGGTGCCGACACCGAACGCACCGAGAGGTTCCGCCACGATGTCCGCGATCGCCAGCTTCGGATCGAGGGACGCATACGGGTTCTGGTACACGATCTGCACTCGGCGGCGCAGGGCCCGCAGCGCACCGCCGCGCAGGGTGGTGATGTCCCGGCCGTCGAACTCGACGCGGCCCGCGGAGGGAGATTCCAACCGGATCGCGATCCGGGCCACCGTGGACTTGCCGGACCCGGACTCCCCCACCAGCGACAGCGTGCGCCCGCGCGGGACCTCGAACGACACGTCCTGGACGGCGTCGATGGCCGTGCGCCGATCGATCCGGAACGTCTTGGACACCCCGGACACGCGCAGCAGGACATCGGGTTCGGCTCCGCCCACCGCCGCGGCGCGGTTGGGCCCCCGCACCACCGAGAGACTCGGCGCCGCGGCCAGCAGGGTGCGGGTGTACTCGTGCCGTGGGTTCTCCAGGATCTCGCGGGTGGGGCCCGCTTCCACCACCTCACCCTGGCTCATCACCACGATCCGGTCGGCACGGTCGGCGGCGACACCCAGATCGTGCGTGATCAGCAGGACCGCGGTACCGGATTCGGCGATCCGCGCGTCGAGGTGATCGAGAATCCGGCGCTGCACCGTGACGTCGAGTGCGCTGGTCGGTTCGTCCGCGATCACGAGTTCGGGGCTGCACGCCAAGGCGATCCCGATCAGGACGCGCTGCCGTTGCCCGCCCGACAGGTCCTGCGGGTACTGCCTCGCCCGCACCTCGGGCTTGTCGATCCCGGCCTCGGCGAGAATGCGCACCGCCTCGATGCCTGCCGTCCGCCGGTCGGCGAGACCGTGGATCCGGAGCACCTCCGCCACCTGGGCGCCGACCCGCAGGACGGGGTTGAGCGACGTCGTCGGATCCTGGGGAACCAGGCCGATCCGGGCGCCGCGAACCCGGCCGAGTGCGCGCTCCGACTTGGTGTCGAGACGCTCACCGTCGAACGTGACGGTGCCGGCGACGGCCCGCCCGGATCCGCTGAGCAGTCCGAGGATGGCATGCGCGGTGGTGGATTTTCCGGAGCCGGACTCGCCGACCACGGCCACCACCTCCCCGCGCGAGACCGTGAGGTCGACGCCCTTCACGGCCACGACCGGATCGCTCACGCTCCCGTATGCCACCCGCAGTCCGGAAACCTGCAGGAGCGGCGCCGTGGTACCTGCCGCAGCAGTAGTCGAACTCATCGCACTTCCCTCTGTTCGAGTGCATGCCCGAGTCGGTGCGCCGACAGCACGACGGCCACGATCACCAGTCCGGGCAGGGTGGTCATCCACCACGCGGTGGCGAGGTAGTTCCGGCCCTCGGAGATCAGCGAGCCCCATTCCGGGGTGGGCGGCACCGCACCGAACCCGAGAAAGCTCAGCGACGACACCGCGAGGACCGCCATCCCGAACTCGACGGCGGCGAGTGCCACGACGGGCGGGTACGAGTTCCGCAGCACGTGCCGGCGCAACACCGTGTGCCAGCGGACACCCGACGCGAACGCCGCCTCGACGTACAGCGACCGGCGTACGCGCAGCACCTCCGAACGCATCACGCGGGCGAAGTTCGCGATCAGTGACACTCCCACCGCGATGGCCACGTTGACGGTGCCGAACCCCAGCGCGGTCACCAGTGCGAGCGAGAGCAGCAGCGCGGGGATCGACAGGAGGACGTCGACGACCCGCATCAGGACGGCGTCCAGCGCCCCTCCGACGGCACCGGACAGCAGGCCGATCAGCGAACCGGCCACCAGCGCGATCCCCACGGCCAACAGCGTTGCGGTCAGCGACAATCCGGCCCCGTGCACCACGCGGGTATACACGTCGCGGCCGATGTTGTCGGTGCCGAACCAATGTGCGGCACTCGGCGCCTGCAGTTTCTGGGCGGGCACCCCGACCAGCGGGTCACCGCTCGCGAACACCGACGGCGCCACCGCGAATCCGACCGCGACAAGGAGCACGGCGGCGGAGGCCACGAGCGCGAGATTGCGACGCAACCACGTCACCACGCGGCGTCCGCGGCTGTCCGACTCGGACACGATCACGGGAGGCGGGTCGATCGGCGGAGTTCCGAAACCCTCGGCCTCGTCGATCAGTTTCCTGGTGAGGATGTCAGACATGAACCTTCTCCTCCACATCCGCGGTGGCGCCGGTGCCGGAACTGCGTCTGCCCTCGACGATCCGGGGATCGATCAGCGGGTAGAGCAGATCGACGGCGAGATTGACGAGTACGTAGACGACGGAGCTCAACACCACGATTCCCTGGACGACCGGAATATCCTGCGCCATCACGGAAGTCTGGGTGAGCCGCCCCACTCCGGCGCGCGAGAACACCGTCTCGACGACAACCGATCCGGCCAGCAGATTACCCACGAGCACACCGGCGATGGTGAACGCGGGAATGCTCGACAGGCGCAGCGCGTGCCGGGTCTGGATCTGCCAGCGGGACGCGCCTTTCGCCCGCGCGGCTTCGATGAACGGCTGCCGCCACGTGGTCTGCAGACTCGCCGCGAGCACCTGCGCGATCACGGCGCCGGTCGGCAGCGCGAGCGTCACCGCGGGGAGCACCAACGTCGCGATCCCCTGGTCACCGAACGCCGGAAAGGCCCTCAGCCGGAACGAGAACAGCTGCAGCAGAATCAGTCCCACCCAGAATGTCGGCACCGCGACACCGAGCGGAGGAAGTGAGAACAGCAGATTCCGCACCCAGTGGACCCTCGTGTAGGTGGCGAGAAACGCGACCGCTGCCCCGAACACGACCGCGAGAACCAGCGCCGCGGACGCCAGCGCGAGCGTGCTGGGCACCGCGTTCCCGATGGCCTCGGTCACCGATTGCCCGGTGGCGATCGAGTACCCGAAGTCACCGCGGACGGCGTGGCTCAGGGAGTTCCAGTACTGCACCCACACCGGCTGGTCGAGGCCGTACCGGGCCTGCAACTCCGCGACGGCGGCCGCGTCGACCGTCGTTCCGGCGGTCGCCGAGTCGACGGCGATGCTCACCGGGTCGGACGGCAGCAGGAACAGCACGGCGAACGACACGGTGAACGTCGCCCACAGGACGGCGATCGCCTGCAGCACACGTAGCCCGAGGTAGCGAATCATGGCTCAGCGTCCGCTGATCCAGGTGTCGAAGAACTGGAGCCGGGCCGAGGCCTCGAACTTCAGGTCCTGCACGTTCGGGCCGGCGCCGATCGCCTGCGACAACTCCACCGTGGGGATCCACAGGCCGTTGTCGAGCACCTGCTGCTGGGCGTCGGCGACGAGCGCGCTCCGCTCGGTGGTGTCGGTGGTGGCGAGCTGCTTCGCGAGCACGTCGTCGAGCGCGGGAATCGGTCCGCGGTTGTTCAGGTTGCGGCCCTCGAGGCCGAACTGGGTGCGGAGGATGTCACCGTCGGCGCGGGTGCTGTTGTAGTAGGTGGCGTCGAAGTCCTTGGCATTCTGGCGGGCGGTGGCCTCAGGAGTGGACACGAGATTCAGCTGCAGATCCACTCCCACCTCTTTGAGCTGCTGCTGCACCAGTTCGAGAATGGCCTGGTTGCCGGCGAACACCGAGCTGAACAGAACGGGGAAGCTCAGCTTCTGACCGCCCTTCTCCCGGATGCCGTCGGCACCGGGAACCCAGCCCGCCTGATCCAGAATCGACTTCGCCTTCTCCGGGTCGTACGTCACGTCCGGCAGCGACACGTAGCCGGGGGTGCGGCTGGCCAGCGTGCTGGTGGCGGGCTTGAAGTTGGGCCCGAGCACGGTGTCGACCAGTTCCTGCCGGTTGATCGCCGGGACCAGCGCGCTGCGCACGACCGGATCGACGAGCGGTCCGCGAGTCACGTTGGGCTGGAAACCGAACGGGGTCCCGGGGTTCGACGTGGTGAGCACCTGCCCGCCCGCGCCTTCGATCTGCGGGGCGTCCTGCGGCAACGCGTCGCTGATCGCGTCCAGCTGTCCCGAGGACAGGCTGCCCGTGCGGACCCCGGATTCGGGCACGACACTGAACTCGATGGTGTCGAGGTAGGCCTCGCCGTCGTGGCCGAACACGTCCGAACCCCAGTTGTATCCGGCACGCTTGGCGAGGGTCACCGACTTGTCCTGCTGGTAGTCGGCGTACGTGAACGGCCCGGTGCCCGAGATGTTGCCGGTGCACCGCTCTTCGGCGGACCTCGCGACGGACGCATCGGACAGGATGCCCAGTTGCGGGGTCGACGACGCCTGCAGGAACTGCGCGTTGGGTGCGGCGAAGTCGACCTGCGCGGTAAGCGGGTCGATCACAGTGGTACCGGTGTAACCGGCGAGGTAGCTGGCACCGAGCGGGGCCTTGGCGCCGGAGAGGGTGTTCACGATGGCGTCGAGATTCTTCTTCACCGAATCCGCGGTGAAAGGTGTTCCGTCGCTGAACGTCACCCCCTCCTTCAGGTGGAACGTGAAGGAGGACGCGTCGGCGTCGGTTTCCCAGCTCTCGGCGAGCCACGGCTTCAGTTCACCTGTTGCCGGGTCCTGGTCGGTGAGCGAGTCCACCACCTGACGAGCCACGTAGATCGTCTGGTTCGTGCCCGACTGCGCCGGGTCGGCGCACGTGGGTGCCTGGGAGAGGCCGTAGCGGACTGTGCCGCCCGGCTGTGCGGGGCCCGCATCTGCGGAGGAACTGCTGGAACCGCCACCGCAGGCGGTGAGCGCCGTGGCCAGCACGGCAGCGGCACCGATACCTGCTGCGATGGGCGAGGACAAAAGCACTGATGGCACCGAGAACTCCGTGATCTCGAAGAAGTGCGGTGCGCGCTGCCGAGACTATTCGGCAGCGCTCACGCGCACAGGAAGGTGAGGGACACCGGATCCGACGCGGATGCGGTGTGAAGAGCCGGAACCCCGACGGATCGGGGTATCAGGTCAGCTGTGACAGATCGAGGTGGACAGTCGGCAGAGATCGACGTGGAGACGCCCCCAGGCGCTCACGAAACCTTCGGTCAACATCGTTCCTCCATCGATCCCGGCGGTAGCACCCGCACCCGCAGGGCGGGGGGTTGCTGCGACGTCAACGAGCCAGGTCTCTCGGTCGCTCTGGATGGTCGTTACCGAGTGTAAGAGATCGCCGGTCGCCGCGCCACACGGACCCCGTTACCCCACTGCCTGCCGGGGCGGGAGTTCCCGCCGCGACAGAGCGGGCCGGAGACCGAGATGTTCGCGCAGAGTGGAGCCTTCGTATTCCGTTCGGTACGAGCCTCGCTCCTGCAATTCGGGCACCAGCAGGTCGACGATCTCGTCGAGTCCGGTAGGCACCAGGTGGGGCGAGATGTTGAACCCGTCCGTCGCGCCGCTGCGAACCCACCGGGTGAGTTCGTCGGCGACCTGCCCAGGGGTGCCCGCGAAACCGGAGCGCTGGGTGGTCGCGATCGCGACCTGACGCAGCGACAGGTTCTGCGCCTCCGCCAAGGCTCGCCATTCCCGCGCGATGGCGAGCGGATCCTTTCCGTCGCGCGCCGCCCCGCGGGTGACGGAGATCGGCGCGGGCACCGGATTGAATTCGGGCAGTGGACCGTCCGGGTCGCGATCGGACAGATCACGGCCCCACACCTGACCCACCAGCGACAACGCCGTCTGCCCGGTGTACTGGCCCTCGAGAACCCAGCGCACCTTCTCCTCCACCTCGGACGCGTTCTCCGCGAGCACGATCTGCGTGCCCGGCAGAATCTTGACGTCGTCCTCGGGGCGCCCTGCACGACGCAGTCTCGCCCGGATGTCCTCGGCGAAGGTGAGCGCCTCGTCGAAATGCGTTCCGTGCCGGGAGAAGATCACGTCGGTGTGCGCGGCCGCGAAGTCCCGGCCCCCCGGTGAGTCGCCGGCCTGGAAGATGACGGGATGCCCCTGGGCGCTGCGCGGCAGCGTGGGAGTGATCGTGACGTCGAACTGCGACGTCCGCCGGGACACCTCCCGCACCCCGTCCGGGGTCGACCACGACGGCGCGTCGGTGCTCGTCGCGACCGCGCCGTCGGCCCACGCATCCCAGATCACCCGGGCGGTGTCGAGGAACTGCCCGGCCCGCTCGTATCTGTCCGCGTGATCGAGGAAGCCGCCGCGCCGGAAGTTCTCACCGGTCCAGGCGTTGTCCGTGGTGACGGCGTTCCAGCCGGCACGGCCACCGGACAGCAGGTCCAGCCCGGACAGCCGCCGGGCGAGGTCGGCCGGCTCGTTGTAGGTGGTGTTCTGGGTGGCCACCAACCCGATGTGCCGGGTGATGCCGGCCAGCGCCGCGAGCTGGGTGATCGCGTCCGGCCTGCCCACGATGTCGAGATCGAGGATCTTGCCTTCCTGTTCCCGCAGGCGCAGGCCCTCACCGAGGAAGAAGGCGTCGAACAGGCCCCTCTCGGCGGTCAGTGCCACCCGCCGGAACGTTTCGAAGTCGATCTGCGATCCGCTCGACGGATCCGACCAGATCGTCGTGTGATTGACGCCCTGGAAGAAGACACCGAAGTGCACCTGGGCGCCGGGCCTGGCGTACGAGTTGTCGGTCATGTTCTCCACAACCTTTCAGCGAGAAGAGTCTTCGAGGCGCTCGGCCTGGAATCGGGTGACGGGACGGTCGAGGCCCAGCGTGCTGCGCAGGGTCGAACCGGGGACGGGGCGGTGGGCGATGCCGGCGCGCAGGAGTGCCGGGACCACGGACCGCGCGAGCACCGGAAGATCCTCGTCGACGACTGCGGGATGCAGGCGCACACCGTCGACGTGCGCATCCAGGGCCCGCAGCAGTTCCAGCAGCCCGGTGGCATCGCCGGCGAACGACAGCCGTCCGCTCGGCGGGGCAGACGGGGACGAGCCGAGTGCCACATCCAGTTCGGCGAACACCAGCGGTGCGCCGCCTGCCTTCGCGCGCCCGGCGGCCGCGGTGGTGTCCTCGAGTGTCGGTCCGGACACCAGCACCACGTCGACCAGGGAGGGATCGGTGTTCGCCTCGGAGCCGAACACCACCAGGCGCCCCTGCGGCGGTCGTGGCACGATGGCCGGACCCTTCACCGAGTAGGTCTCGCCCTGGAAGTCGATGTAGTGCAATCGGTCGCGGTCGACGAAACGCCCGGTGGCGTGGTCGCGGATCACCGCGTCGTCCTCCCACGAATCCCACAGGTCCCGGACCACGGTGATCGCGTCCCGTTCCTCCCGCGCGAGGTCGTCGGGTGCGGTGACCTCGGGCCGGCCCAGTGCGCTCGCGACCCGCGGGTCGGTGTCGCGTGCTGCGATCCAGCCGCCGCGACCGCGCGACGCGTAGTCGAGCGTCGCGAGTTGGGAGGACGTGTGGAACGGCTCGGCGTATGTGGTGCCGACGACCGGTACGAGACCGATCGTGCTGGTGGTCGCCGCGACGAACGCTGCGCGGTTCACCGCGTCGATCCGGCCCACGGGTCCCCCGTCGGCGCCGGGAGGCAGGAGCGAATCGTCGAAGGACGCGAACGTGAAACCGGCGTTCTCCGCGGCCGCGACCCGGTCCGCCACCGTTCGCCCGGTCAGCAACCGGTCCGGTGTGTGCGCGGCTCGTCGCCAGGCTTCGGGATGCGCACCCTCGCCGTCGAGTTCGATGCCCAGCACCAGTCTCATGCGTCTTCCTCCTCGGTGCCGGCCGTGAGGGGTCGGCTCGGAATGGTCTCGCGCAGCGCGGGCGCCACGTCGGCCTGGAACAGCTCCAGGCTTTCGCGGTGCTGCTTGTCGCTGCCGACGCGGTCGGCGCTCAGGTGGATCACCTCGTGGCCGAACTGCTCGTGGTAGCGCTGCACCTTGTCGATCACCTGCTGCGGGCTGCCGATCAGTGCGGAGCTGCGTTCGACGAAGTCCTCGACGGTCGCGAACACCACCGGAAGTCCTGCCCTGCGGGCGAAGTCGAGGCGGGCGGCGTGAATCGTCCGCCACACGTCGAGGGCATCCTGTGAGTTCGGCGTCACGTAGAACCCGGCAGTTCCGGCGCCGACGAGGGCGTCGGCGGGATCGTGACCGTAGTGGGCCCACCGTTCGCGGTAGTGCTGGACGAGTTCGGCGTACGAGTCGATGGGGTACGTGACGTTCGCGGAGAAGATCGGATCACCGTAGCGGGCCGCGAGATCCACCGATTCCTTGCTCGTCGCGCTGCCGTGCCAGATCCGGATCCGCCGCTGCAGCGGGCGCGGCAGTGCGACAGCGTGCTCGAGAGACGGCCGGAACGTACCTTCCCAGGTGACGTCCTCGCTCTCCCACAACTGCCGGAACAGTTCGTAGCCCTCGCGGTTGCGGTCCCACTGATCGTCGGGGGTGACGTGGAACAGCTCCGCCTGCGCGGTGCCGTTGCCCTTGCCGATGATGAGCTGCAGCCGTCCGCCCGACAGGTTGTCCAGCGTCGAGTAGTCCTCGAATGCACGGACCGGGTCGAGCAGGCTCAGCGTGGTGACCGCCGTCCACAACTGCAGCGTGCTGGTGCGCGCCGCGATGGCGCTGAGCACCACGGGTGGGGACGAGGACAGGAAGGGATGTTCGTGGCGCTCACCCACCGCGAACCCGTCGTACCCCAGTTGCTCGGCGAGGACGGCGGACTCCACGACCTCCTGCAGCCTGGCCGCAGTGCCGATCTTCTCCCCGGTCGCCGGATCCGGTTGGTGAGTGATCAGGCTCATCAGCAGAAACTTCATACGGACTCGTACTCCTTTGCGGCACAGGCGGAAGGCAGAGCGGTAGCGGTGTGCAGGATCTTCTCGAATCCGTGGATTCCGACGTCCTGCGGTGGGAGGGTGCGGTCGAACAGTGCCGTGTACCCCGCGGCCAGATACAGGGCCACCGCCTCGGGCTGCCGCGGCCCCGTGGTGAGGAAGATGCGGGAATAACCGGCCCGGACGATCTCGGCCTCGAGCTCCCGCAGCACGATTCGTCCGAGGCCGCGGCGGCGGTGCGCCGACGAGGTCCAGATCCGTTTGAGCTCGGCAGTCGTGTCGTCGTAGCGGCGGAAGGCCCCGCCCGCCACGGACGTCCCGTCCTCGACCACGACGAGCAACGCGCCACCCGGTGCGGCGAACTCCTCCGCCGGGTACGTGCTGAGATCGTCGTAGATCTCGTCGCGGGTGCGCCCGTACCGAGTGCTGTACTCGATCGCCAGGTCTTCGAGCAGCGGCGCGGCAAGTGGATCCGCCTGGTCGACGAACACGGTCTGCACGGATTCGGTCCTCTCGGTCACTGGTCCTCCTGTCAGCTGGTCTTCGGGAGTCCGGGCGGGTTGACGACCGACGTGCCGACTGCCTCGCTCGCGATGTTCCAGCGGTCGAGAACCTGTGCATACGTGCCGTTCTCGATGATGTGGTTGATGGCCTCGTTGACTGCGGTCACCAGTCCGTTGTCTTTCTTGGTGAGCACGGCGATCTCACCCTGGAGGGCGTCGCCTGCCCCCGAGAACGTTCCGGCGATCTCGCTCTCCCCCGCCTGCGCCACGTGGAACGACGAGGACGGGTTGGGCCCGAAGTAGGCGTCGATCCGGCCCGACGCGAGGGGAAGGTAGTAGTCGGTGACGTTCTGGTAATAGGTGATGTCGGTGGGTTCGAGCCCCGCCTCGACGTTCTGCTCACTCCACTTCACCAGCAGCGCTTCCTGATTGGTGCCGGAGGAGACCGCGATCTTCAGGCCCGCGACGTCCTTGGGCTCCTTGATCTGGATGCCGCTGTCCTTCTTCGTCTCGAACGCGACCGTGTCGAGGCGGTACGTCGAGAAGTCGTATTTCTCCTTCCGCTCCTCGGTGACGGTGACGTTCGAGATGAACGCGTCGGCCTCCCCCGAGTCGATGCGAACGAAGTTCTGCGCCCAGTCCGCGGCCTGGAGGTCGACCTTCAACCCGAGAACGTCGCCGATCAGGTACGCGAAGTCGGTCTCCGAGCCGATGAGCGTCTTGTCGTCGTCGGCGTAGAAACGCAGGGGCGGAGCGGAACCGGCGCTGCCCGTCACGATGAGCGTGCCGCGGTCGCGGATCTGCTGGGGAACCTTCGCGGCGATCGACTCGACCTCGTCGGTGGTGATGCGATTCTGGTCGGCGGTGAGGTTGTATCCGGCGGCCGAGGTCGGCCCCGATCCCTCGTCCTCGACGTCGCCGCCCCCGCACGCGGCAGCGAGCAGCGCGACGGTGGTGAGGGCCGAGGCCAGAATCTTCGTACGGAACCGTGCGGTGGACATGTGTGCCTTTCGGGGATCCACACCGAGGTGTGGAGAATCAGAGAACTCGGGAGAGGAATGCTGTGGTGCGGTCGTGCTGCGGGTTGTCGAGGACCTGCGAGGGCGGGCCCTGTTCCACGACGACGCCGGCGTCCATGAAGACCGCCGTGTCGGCGACCTCCCGCGCGAAACCCACCTCGTGGGTGACGATCACGAGGGTCGCGCCGTCCCGTGCCAGTTGTTTGATCACGGCGAGGACCTCACCGACGAGTTCGGGGTCGAGGGCCGACGTGGGCTCGTCGAACAGGATCACCGCCGGGCGCAGTGCGAGGGCCCGGGCGATCGCGACCCGCTGCTGCTGGCCGCCGGACAGTTGTCGCGGGTACTCGTGGGCCTTGTCGCGCACGCCGACCCGTTCCAGCAGCGCGATCGCCTCGGCCTCGACCTCGGCGCGGTCGCGGCCCTGCGCCGACACCGGCGCCTCGATCACGTTCTCCAGCACCGTGAGGTGGGGGAACAGAGTGAAGTTCTGGAACACGAATCCGATCCGGGAACGCTGCTTCAGGATCTCGCGTTCACGCAGTTCGTGGAGTTTGTTGCCCTTGCGCCGGTAGCCGATGAGGTCGCCGTCGATGCGGATGGTGCCCCGGTCGACCTTCTCCAGGTGGTTGAGCGTGCGCAGCAGCGTCGACTTGCCGGAACCCGAAGGCCCCAGGATCACCGTCACCTCGCCCTTGCGGACCAGCAGGTCCACACCCTGCAGGACGTCGAGTGCGCCGAAGGACTTGTGGACTCCGCGAACTTCCACCGCGAACTCCGCCGGAGTGGCTTCGACCGTCATTTCGTGGCACCTCTCGGTACGGAGACACCGGCGTCACGGATCTCGGCGAACTTCCGGGTGAGCTTCTGCCACGGAGTCGGCGGCAGTGCCCGAGCCGATCCGCGCGCGTAGTGCCGCTCGACGTAGTACTGGCCGATCGACAACAGCGTGGTCAGGATGATGTACCAGATCGTCGCGACCATCAGCAGCGGTACGACACGGCCGTTGCGGCCGAAGATCACCTGAACCTGGTAGAACAGTTCGGCGATCGCCATCGTCGACACGATCGAGGTGCCCTTGAACAGGCTGATCACCTCGTTCGCGGCGTTCGGCGGGATGCCGCGCATAGCCTGGGGCAGAACGATCTTGAAGAACTGGCGTCGGCGCGGGATGCCCAGCGACTGCGCCGCCTCGATCTGCCCGTGGTCCACCGAGATGATGCCGGAGCGGATGATCTCGGCGGAGTACGCGGCCTGGTGCAGGGCAAGCCCGATGACGGCGGCGGTGAAGCCGCTGATGACGCCGTTGACCTCGAACGTGAAGAACCCCGGTCCGAACGGAATGCCCAGCGACAGAGTCTGATACAGGTAGGTGATGTTGAACCAGAACAGGAGCTGCACGATCAGCGGAATCGACCGGAACGCCCAGATGTACACCCAGGCGATCACCTGCAGGACCGGGTTGTGCGACAAGCGGCTGACCGCAAGCACCACGCCGAGTGCGAATCCGAGGACCGTCCCCCACAGCGTCAGCTTCACCGTCATCCACAGCGCCTGCAGCACGGAGCCGGCGGTGAAGTACTTGGCGAACGTGGCCCAGTCCCATCCCGGGTTGGTGGCGAGGCCGTGGACGAACTGGGCGAGCAGTACCAGCACGGCGGCGCTGACGATCCACCGCCACGGATGCCACGTCCGCGCCACTTCCAGCGCGGCGTCCGCGTCGCCGGAGGGCACTGAATCGAGGGGCGCGGCCGAACGCGCCCGAACGGGGGCGCTCACGCTCCCTCACCACTTACGACAGACATCACTGAGGCGGCCTTTCACCTGGAACGGGACGGGAGGAGGGCGCGTCTTCCGCGGGATGCGGGCGCGCGTCAGGCGCTCACCGGGCGAAATGCCCGGTGAGCGTGCTGTGAGACCTCGTCAACAGTGGCAGGAGGTGGTCCGGCACAGGTCGATGTGCCGTCTGCGCCACGCAGGGCGCGCAAGGTAGTTCATGTGCTGCCTTCCATCGATCCCGGCGGTAGCACCCGCACCCGAAGAATTCGGAAGGGTTGCTGCGACGTCAACGAGCCAGGTCTCTCGGTCGCTCTGGATGGTTGAAGCGAACACTAGCCGCATTCCCGAAGCCCGTCAACACGAGGTATTTCCCTGCAACACAGGGGAAATGGTGTCGAGCGGATTCAAGAATCACCGTGCGCAGAAGTACTGACAGGCAGCGAATCATGCGGTTGGATTGTGCGTGCAGCCCTGCGTTTCCGCGGCGGTATGACCCGGCTGCCGGGCCTTCCGCGGCCCTTGTAACGTCGCCTCGGTGACACCATTCGAAGTCATCGCGATCCTGGTAGCCGGCGTGGGCGCGGGGGCGATCAACGCCATCGTCGGCAGCGGCACGCTCATCACCTTCCCCACCCTGGTGGCATTCGGGTTCCCTCCGGTGACCGCCACGATGTCGAACGCGATCGGCCTGGTCGCCGGTGGCGTATCCGGCACGTGGGGTTACCGGAGGGAACTGGCCGGGCAGGGACCGCGACTGCGGTGGCAGATACCGGCGTCACTGTGCGGTGCAATTCTCGGCTCGTGGCTACTGCTGCACCTGCCCGAAACCGTGTTCGAACTCGTCGTCCCGGTGCTGCTGATCCTCGCCCTGATCCTGGTGGTGCTGCAGCCGAAGATCCAGGCCTGGGCAAAGCAGCGCGGCAGCCACGAGGCCGGCTTGAGCCCGGCGCGCCTCACCCTGCTGACCGTCGGGACGTTCGCCGTGGGCGTGTACGGCGGATACTTCACCGCGGCGCAGGGCATCCTGCTGATGGGTGTGATGGGCGCGATCCTGCCGGAGAGCCTGCAACGGATGAACGGCGCGAAGAACCTGCTCTCGCTGATCGTCAACGTCGTCGCCGCGACCGCGTACACGCTCGTGGCCTTCGAGCGGATCAGCTGGGCGGCCGCCGGCCTCATCGCGGTGGGTTCGCTGCTAGGAGGCGTCCTCGGGGCCCGCTACGGCCGCAGGCTGTCGCCCACCGCGTTGCGGGGAACCATCGTCGTCGTCGGCCTCATCGGTCTGTTCCGGCTGCTCGCATAGTCGCGCATGCACCCTCCCACTCCCTCATACTGAGTCGGTGAGCAACGACGTAGAGCACCCGGGCTGGACCTATCTCATGGACATGGACGGCGTTCTCGTCCACGAAGAGCACCTGGTCCCCGGGGCCGACCTGTTCCTGGCAGAACTCCGGGAATCCGGTACCCCGTTCATCGTTCTGACCAACAATTCGATCAGGACTCCGCGTGACCTCCGCGCCCGCCTGCTCCGCACCGGCCTGGACATTCCCGAGGAATCGATCTGGACGTCCGCCCTGGCCACCGCGACGTTCCTGGCGAACCAGCGCCCCGGCGGCAGCGCGTACGTCGTCGGCGAATCCGGGCTCACCACCGCACTGCACGACATCGGGTACGTTCTCACCGAGAACGATCCCGACTACGTGGTCCTCGGCGAGACCCGCACCTACTCCTTCGAAGCGATCACCACCGCAATTCGTCTGGTGGAGAGGGGCGCTCGCTTCATCGCCACCAACCCCGACCCCACCGGCCCGTCCCGGGAGGGTTCCCTTCCGGCCACGGGATCCGTTGCAGCACTGATCAGCAGGGCCACCGGCCGCGACCCGTACTACGTGGGCAAGCCGAATGCGCTGATGATGCGCTCGGCGCTGCGGGCCATCGGCGCGCACTCCGCGAACACGCTGATGATCGGCGATCGCATGGACACCGACATCGTCTGCGGGCTCGAGGCCGGGCTGCAGACCATCCTGGTCCTCACCGGAATTTCGACGCGGGATTCGGTGGAACTGTTCCCCTACCGCCCCACCGCGGTGCTCAAATCGGTCGCCGATCTGGTCGGCCGCACGTCGGATCCGTTCGGCGATGCGGCTCCGCCGCCCGTGAGTACTTCTTAACCGCGGGACGTTGACAAGTACTCACGGGTGGCGGCAGCCGGTGACGCCCCTGATGGTCGCTGCCCTGTACGTCCCGAACGTGATCCGGTTCCCGTCTCCACCGGCGAACGTCACGTCGAGCCGGTCCATTCCGGCGTCGGTGGCGATCGCACGGGCCGCGGCCAGCACGGCGGGCCAGTCCGCGTCGCCGATCGGGGTGTCGGACAGCAATACCTGCGTGGTGACGGATTGCCCCTCCGCGTACGCATACGGTCCCGGGCATCCGCCGCCCTGGCTGCGTTCGCGATGCCACCGCCACCGGACATCCGGTGCAATCGCAGCGACGGCCTCGCTGATCCGCACCAGCGCATCGGTGACCTGCCGCTCGGTGACCGCGAGTGTCGGCCGGTCGCTCAGGCTCGCTGCCGCCGCCGCAACCTCCTCGTCGCTGAAGTTGTACGGGTTGTCCATCACGCCACCACATCCGCTCGTCAGGATCGCCGCGCCGATCACGGCGACCGTCTTCACCACCCACCCGCCGCGGACCGTCACCGGACAGCCAGTTCCGGCATGCCCGCGACGATCACCGCCATGTTGTAGCCGGACGTCCGCAGCTCCCCGTTGCCACTCGGCCGCGGATACTCGCTGTGCCCGCTGGCATCTTCGCGCCGCACGCCGTCCGGGGTCGACGCCTCGAGCACCGACAGTTGTTCGAGGTCCGTCTGCACCGGATCGGGGCCGAGCCTGCCGAACCCGTCTGCCACGGTGATGGGGTCGTCGGGCGCGCGCATCACGAACCCGTGCCGGGGCGCCAACCCGAGATCCGATTCGTCGTTCGCGTCGAACCCGGGCGAACCGTAGAACACGGCGTCGTCGACCGGTTGCCGCGGTCCCGCGTCCTGCAGGGCCAGGCCCTGGGTGTACGAACCATACGAATGGCCGAGCGCGGTGATATGCGGATCGGGCGTCCGGGAAGCAATGTCGAGACCCTCGTAGAACGAGGCGAGTTTCGGGGCACCCGCGGTCGCGCGGTCGGACTGCCAGGAATCGACGAGCCATCCGCGCCCGAGATTCTGGTCGATGAACGGCACGTCGTAATTGCCCGGACCGGTGGTGGTCGGCGGCTGATAGCCCAGCCACGCGATCGTCGACACCGTGTCGCCGGTGCGGCCGGCCAGGTCCAATTGCCGTTCGGTCTCGGCCTTCAGCGCCGCCGCCTCGTCGGTCATCCCGCGCAGCGAGGCGACGGTCGTGTCGATGCCCGGCGTGGTGACGGAGATGTGGTCGGCGGTGTCCGGGTCGCCGAGTGCGAACGCGGCCATCGTCCGTTCCCCCGACTGCAGGTCGAGCAGCATCAACCTGCCGTCCGGGTGATCGCGCACGAGTTTCTCGAGGTCGTCGAGGTCCCGCAACTTCTGCTCGGCGTACCACAGCCCGGCGTCGTCTTCGGTGAAAGCTCCACCGAACATGTTGCGGTCCAGCCTGTCCCGGAGCCGGACCCGTTCCGCCTCCCATCGCGACCGCTCGTCGTCGAACCGGCTCACGTTCGCCTCGTGCCGTACCGCGGACGGGATGCCGTCGCGATTACCCACCCACTCGGGATGCTGCTCGATCACCTCGCGGCGCTGGGCTGCCGGCAGCGCCTCCCAGTACTCGCGGTTGTCGAGCGGGGAGCCGTCCGGCGGCGGCGCAGGGGCGGACAGTCCGGTGCCCGCGCGATCCGTCTCACCGGGTTCGGCCGCGCCGTCCGCGGCCCGCGCCAGGACAGCGGCCGCGTCGGCGACGAGGTCCTCCGCCTGCAGGATCAACGCCCGGGCGGCGGCACGAAGTTCGTCCCGCCGTGTTGCCGCAGCGTCGACCGGCGGTCCGGGCGCATCGATGATGTCCCCGTTGTCCGACAGGACCATCCCGTGGGCGGCAGCCGCTTCCCGGAGGCCGCCGACCTCGGCTTTCAGGTGCGTGACCGCGTCGACCAGGTCGCGGGCCAGCCTCTCGACGACGGCGATCGCCGTCGCCTCGCCGCTCAGATCATCCGCGACGATCCGGAACCGCCGACGTGCGGCGTCCGCGGCGTCGTCCTGCCACGCCGGCAACCGGCCGATGTCGGCGAGACCGTCCTGCACGAAACGGATCGTCGCCGCCCGCACCGACAGCGACCGTTGCACGGCCTGCAGCGCGCGGGTGTCCCACTGGACTATGTCCCTCAGATTCACGATCCCCCCCAGGATGCATAATGCCCGTACCCTAACGGATCGATCGCGTCCGCGGGAGTCCGATCTCGTCTCGACCGACACGAAGGATCGAAAATGAGCGGTTCCATCCACGTCGACACGGCGGCCCTACGCGCGGCGGCCGGTCAGCTCGACGTCCTGTTCGACGACGCGTCCTCTCAACTGAACACCATCGACGCGGCCCTCGCCGACTCGGGTGCGGCGTGGCCGGAGGCGGCCGAAGCCGCGTTCGGCCGGTTCACGTCCTACCTGGACGATCGCCGGGAGTTGTTGCAGCGGACTGTGGCCGAGATGTCGACGAATCTCGTCGAGTGCGCGCGCCGATACGACGCTCAGGACGGGGCCACCGCCGGGCACCTCGACGCGGTCGCGCCGGCCACGAGCCTCGACCTGTAGGCGCTTCGCGCCCGTGCGCCTTTGTGGTTGCCGGAACAACCAGAAAGGCGCACGGGCGGCGGAGCCGCCTATGCCAGCGCCTGCTCCAGGTCCGTCAGCAGGTCGGCGGTGTCTTCGAGTCCCACGGACAGCCGGACGACGCCGTCGGTGATGCCCACGGCTGCACGACCTTCCGGGCCCATCGCCCGGTGGGTGGTGGTGGCCGGGTGGGTGATGAGCGACTTGGAGTCGCCGAGGTTGTTGGAGATGTTGACCAGCCGCAGGGCGTCGAGGAGTTCGAATGCCCGCTTCTTCGCTTCGCCCTCGGATGCGTTCAGCGCGAAGGTGACGACGGTGCCGCCGCCGCTCATCTGCCGCTTGGCGAGTTCGTGCTGGGGGTGCGATTCGAGGAACGGGTACTTGACCCAGTCGACCGCGGAGTGGTCCTCGAGGAACTGTGCGATTTCCAGTGCGGAGCCCACGGAGTGGCGCACCCGGATCGGCATCGTCTCGAGCCCCTTGAGGAGCGTCCACGCGTTGAACGGGCTGAGCGCCGGCCCGGTGTGGCGCATGAGGTTCTGGACGGGACCCTCGATGTAGTCCTTCGGCCCGAGGATCGCCCCGCCGAGCACGCGACCCTGGCCGTCGATGTGCTTGGTGCCGGAGTAGACGACGATGTCGGCACCCAACTCCAGGCTGTGCTGCAGCAGCGGCGTCGCGAACACGTTGTCCAGCACGACCTTTGCGCCGGCGGCATGCGCGAGCTCCGCCACCCGGGGCACGTCGACGAGCGTCTGCATCGGGTTCGACGGCGTCTCGAAGAACACCGCGGTGGTCGGCTCGGACAGAGCCTTCTCCCACTGGTCGAGGTCTTCACCGTCGACGAACACCGTCTCCACACCCCAGCGGGGCAGGATCTCGTTGCACACCACGAAGCAGGAACCGAACAGGCTACGTGCCGCGACCAGCCGGTCGCCGGCCTTCAGCAGCGCGCCCAGTGCGGTGAACACCGCGGACATGCCGCTGGCCGTGCCGAAGCACGCCTCTGCGCCCTCGATCAGGCGCAGTCGCTCCTCGAACATCTTCACGGTCGGGTTGCCGTACCGGGAGTAGACGAAGTGGTCGATCTCGCCGGTGAACGACGCCTCGGCCGCTCCCGCGCTCTCGAACACGAAACCGGAGTTCAGGAAGATCGCTTCGGACGTCTCTTCGAACCCGGAACGGAGTGTTCCTCCGCGCACGCTGATCGTGCCCTGGCCGATGTCGTCCGGCAGCGCCTTGTCAAACGCGCCGCCTCGAGGAATTGCACTCACCACTGCCTCCACGGCAGGCCCAGAGCCCGCCAGCCGACCGCCCCACGGTGACCTTCGGCGTCCAAGCCGCCTTCGAAACCGTCGAGCACGTTGTACGACGGGCCGATGCCCGCCGCTGTCGCGGCTTCCGCCGCACCGATGGACCGCTGGCCGGAGCGACACAGGAAGATCACCGGGGCGTTCTCGCCACCCGCGATCCCGGCCTCCTTCAGCTGGTCCACGAAGTTGTCGTTACGAGTGCCCATCGGGTAGCTGACCCATTCGATCAGCACGGTCTTCCGCCCGAGGGAGGTGGTGTCGGGGACTCCGACGTACTTCCACTCGGCGTCCGTCCGCACATCCACGAGCACAGCGTCGGGATTCTCGCGGAGCAGCTCCCAGGCATGCTCCGGCGTTATGTCGCCTGCGTAACTCACCATGTCAGCTTTTCACAACCCTGTTCGGTATGCCCTTCCGGGCAACGGTCAGTTGCAGACGACCCATGTCTCGCCGTCCCGCGTCAATTGCCAGGTATCCGTCGTCTCGCCCTTGCCGTCGTCGGCGCTGACCCGGACCTCCGCCCGGGCACGATCCCCGTTGACCTCGGACGACTCGACGCCCTGCAGCGTGACCTCGCCTTCCCGGTCCCGGAGCACCGACCGGTCGTCGGACCACGACGAGCAGACCAGCGTCTTCTGCAGATCGGCGTCGTCGTGGTTGTGGGCCTGGATGAAGTCGGCGACCGAACGGTTGATGCGGTCCGCTTCCGTGACGTTCTCGTCGGCGGGCGAGAGCCTGCTGGACACGACGATGGCCACGAGGATGACGACAATCACGGTGACGGCGGCGATGAACGGCACCGCCGTGGTGCGCCGGGGATCCACCGGATCTTCGGTGCCTCCCGCGTCGCGCTGGGGCGATTCGCTCGAACCGGACATGACTTCCCTTCGATCTCGGCGTGGCCACGAGTGTATAGAGCAGCCCCTACAAATCGTGTTTGTGACCCCCCAACGCGAAGGCGACTACCCTCTACAGGCGTGCGTGCCGAGAATGGGCTCTGCCCTGTCGCCGCACCTCGGCCACCCGATTAGGCTGGGCTTAATTTAAGCTGAGGTTTCGTTGTCCGCCCATCAGAAGGTAGTTCGCTCCAGATGACTGATCAGACACGTCCGTTGCGCGTTGCGATCGTGGGTGCCGGCCCCGCCGGTATCTACGCAGCCGACGCTCTCATGAAATCCGATGCCGCGTCTGACGGCGGGATCAGCATCGATCTCTTCGAGCGGATGCCTGCCCCCTTCGGTCTGATCCGGTACGGCGTCGCACCCGACCACCCGCGCATCAAGGGCATCATCACCGCCCTGCACAAGGTGCTCGACAAGCCGTCGGTGCGCCTGCTGGGCAACATCGACTACGGCAGCGACATCACCCTCGAAGACCTGCACAACTTCTACGACGCGGTGATCTTCTCCACCGGCGCCAACGCCGACCGCGCCCTCAACATCCCGGGCATCGAACTCGACGGCAGCTACGGCGCCGCCGACTTCGTCTCCTGGTACGACGGCCACCCCGACGTCCCGCGCACCTGGCCCCTCGAGGCCGAGAAGGTCGCCGTCCTCGGTGTCGGCAACGTCGCCCTCGACATCGCCCGCGTTCTCGCCAAGACCGGCGACGAACTGCTGCCGACGGAGATCCCCGCCAACGTCTACGAGGGACTCAAGGCCAACAAGGCCGTCGAGGTCCACGTGTTCGGTCGCCGCGGGCCCGCGCAGGCCAAGTTCACCCCCCTCGAGCTGCGTGAACTCGACCACTCGCCGACGATCGAGGTCATCGTCGATCCCGAGGACATCGACTACGACGAGGGCTCCGAGCAGGGGCGCCGCAATTCCAAGCAGGTCGACATGGTCGCCAACACCCTGCAGGACTGGGCCATCCGCGACGTGGGCAACCGTCCGCACAAGCTGTTCCTGCACTTCTTCGAATCGCCCACCGAGGTGCTCGGCGAGGACGGCAAGGTCGTCGGTCTGCGCACCGAGCGCACTCAGCTCGACGGCACCGGCAACGTCAAGGGCACCGGCAAGTTCAACGACTGGGACGTGCAGGCCGTGTACCGCGCGGTGGGCTACCTGTCCCAGAACATCGCGAAGCTCCCGTTCGACGAGCAGGCAGGCACCGTCCCGAACGAGGCCGGACGCGTCATCGCCGACGACTCCGCCGAGGGCAACGACCGGTTCATGCCCGCCACCTACGTCACCGGCTGGATCAAGCGCGGCCCCGTCGGGCTGATCGGCCACACCAAGGGCGACGCGAACGAGACCGTCGCGAACCTCCTCGAGGACCGGGCCGGTTTCGCCGAGCCCGCCAACCCGGGCGAGGACGCGATCATCGAGTTCCTCGAGGGCAAGCAGGTCCCGTACACCACCTGGCAGGGCTGGTACCGCCTCGATGCGCATGAGCGCAGCCTGGGCGAGCCCGAGGGCCGTGAGCGGATCAAGGTCGTCGAGCGCGAGGACATGCTCAAGGCCAGCGAGCCCGACAAGGCCTGATCTTCCGAATCGGTGTGAAGGGAACCTCCTGCGGGAGGTTCCCTTCCGTCGTCTCAGGCCAGGTGTGACGACAGCGCCCGCAACGCCGTGAGCAGTTCCTCGGCGGACATCGCGTGGTCGGGATCCACCAGCCACTGCTCCGCGACGCCGAGCAGCAGCGCCTGGTAGAGAGCGCCCAGTGTGTGTGCCCGGCCCGGCTCGATGCCCGCGTCACCGAACAGTTCGACCAGCCCTTCGCGGGCATCGGCGGTCGACGCCACCAGGTTCTTTCTCAATTCCGGCAGGGAGTCCAGGTGCCCGAGCAGTTCGAACTGCAGCATCCACAACCGACGATGGGCGGTGAACGACTCGATGACACCGGCCCAGATGGCTTCGAACCGTTCCGTAGGACTCATGCCGGGTTCGATCTTCTTCCCGGCGGCCGTCGCGAGGTCGTCCCCCCAGCGCTCCATCTCCCGGTACAGCGCGGCGTGGAGCAGCGCCTCCTTGGTGCCGAAGTGATAGCCGATCGCTGCGAGGCTCACCCCGGAGGCCGACGCGATGTCCCGGGCGGTCGTCCGCGAGTATCCCTTTTCGTACAGGCTGCGCGTGGCGCCGTCGATCAGGTCTTCGCGATTTCCCATGACCTCACCCTAATGAGCCTGAGACGTATGTGTAGGACACTTGTACCAGCGCTCGCGGACGGCTCCGCCACGAAGCGTGTCCCCGCACAAGGCAGGATATAAGTCGTGTTTGACGCCCACGTTCACATCATCGACCCCCGGTTCCCGGTGGTCGAGAACCACGGCTACCTCCCGGAGCCGTTCACCATCGCCGACTACCGGGCGCGCACGGCAGGCTTCGGTGTGGACGGCGGCGCCGTCGTCACGGCCTCGTACCAGGGGACCGATCAGAACTACCTGAAGGCGGCGCTCGAGGAACTCGGCCCCAGCTGGGTGGGCGTCACCCAGATGGAGCCCGACGCCACCGACGAGAGCATCCTCGAACTCGACCGCGCCGGGGTCCGGGCCGTCCGATTCAACCTCCGGCGCAGCGCGACCGACGTGAAACTCCTCACCAAGCAGGCCCTCCGCGCGTACGAGCTGGCCGGCTGGCACGCCGAGTTCTACGTGGACGCCACGCTGCTGCTGTCGCTCGAGCCGGTGTTCGCCAAGCTCCCCGCCGTGTGCATCGACCACCTGGGGATGTCGACACGGGGCCTGCCGTACCTACTCGATCTCGTCGACCGCGGAGTCCGGGTGAAGGCCACCGGGTTCGGGCGAACCACCATCGAGAACGTCGGCGACGTGCTGCGCAAGATCCACGCCGTCAACCCCGAGGCACTGATGTTCGGCACCGACCTACCGGGCAGCCGTTCCCGAAGAGTGTTCCAGGACAGCGACATCGACATCGTCGCGGACGCGGTGGGTGACGACTTCGACGCCGTCATGGGCGGCAACGCACGCGCCTGGTACCGCTGCGACACACCCGAAGGACCCTGTTAGCACGCAGGACCCTTCACGCAGGACCCTGGTCAACAGCCTTCCATCTGCGCGCTGTTCATCGACACCATCTCGGCCACCGGCGGCGTCTGCGGCTGCGCCACCAGCCACATGTTGTAGTTGTTCATCTCCTCGCAGTCCAGCTGTTCCCGGCGTTCCTGTCGCCGCTCACGCTGCCGATCGTCCATGTCGTCGTCGTTCCGGTCGACGGCGATGGCACCGGTGCTCGATCCGTTGGCCTGCCGTTCGAGCCCCCGGACGCCGTCGGCGGTCATGATCCAGCCGAGTGTGTAATCGGCACCGTCGTGGTTGGTGGTTGCGCGGAACATGCCCTCGTCGGCAGCGGCCGGGTGGGCCACGAACGCCTTGTCTGGCATGCCCGGCGCGCTGACCTGCCCCGTCACGGTGCCGTCACTCATCGACGCGGTGAGTGTCGCTCCGTCCGGCGAAGACAGCGACGCCTTGTCGCCGTCCATGGTGCCGGTCATCCATTTCCACATCTGGTCTCCGTCGCACAGGAAGGCGATCATCTCGTCGCCGGACCTGGCCAGCGCGACGTACGCGTCGGATCCGTCGACCGAACCGACGTAGGTCGGCTCCATCTGTGGGGTCATCACGAACGGTGACGGAACCTTCTCCATCATGTTCGACGCGGGCGCCGCTTCGCCGCTGCTCGAAGCGGCTGCGCTGGTCGTGCTCGGCGCCGCCGAGTCGGACGAGTCGTCGCCGCAGCCGCTCAGGGAGAGGGCCACGGCAGCGAGGGGCGCCAGGATCCAGGTCGTCTTGTTCACGGCGTATTCCTCCGCTAGCCGGGAAGATCAACATCCGCATTTCATCATCGCAGGTGGAGGACGCTTCTGGATACCCCTCGGCGACGATTTCGAACGACCTACGTCGCGATGACCGCAGCCAGCCACACACCCGAGGCGATCAGGGCGCCGAGCAGTTCGATCAGCATCGACAGTCCGACGGCCTTGCAGGCGTGCCACGTCGACGCCCACGCCCGGTTGTGCGCACGCAACCGGTAGAGCTCGGCCACATACGTTCCCGCGATGAAGCCGAGGAACAACCCCACTACGGGAACGACGAAGAACCCCACGATCCCGGCCAGTCCGCCGACGATCAGCGACATATTGGGAACCCCGGCCGTGCGCATCCGTTTACCGGGCCAGGTGTATTTGACGACGCCGCTGATCACGAGGAACACCGTTGCGACCGCGAACACCGTCCACGCCGTCGCGCCGCCGGTCATGATGGCCCACACCAGGATTGCGGCGAAGATGAGGATCGTGCCGGGCAGGATCGGGATGACGATTCCGACGATCCCGATGACGACGGCCAGGCCGACGAGGAGTTCCGCGCCCGGACTCACGCGACGGGCTCGACGCGGGACGCCGCCTCCCGCGCACGGCTGCGCGCGGTCTCGACGTCCGGTCCCGTGGACACGGCGACGCCCATTCGCCTGCGCACGAAACTCTCGGGCTTCCCGAACAGTCGCAGGTCCGTCTCGGGGACCGCCATCGCGTCGGCGACGCCCTCGAAGCCGATACCGGCGGCGTCGATGCCGCCGTAGATCACCGCGGACGCACCGGGTGTCGTGAGGGTGGTGTCGACGGGCAGGCCGAGGATTGCGCGGGCATGCAGTTCGAACTCCGAGAGTCGTTGTGTCCGAAGGGTGACCAACCCCGTGTCGTGCGGTCGCGGACTGACCTCCGAGAAGTAGACGTCGTCACCCTTCACGAACAGTTCCACACCGAAGATCCCGCGGCCGCCCAGCGCCGTGGTCACCTTCTCGGCCACCTCCCGCGACCGGGCGAGTGCCGCGTCGCTCATCGGTTGCGGCTGCCACGACTCCACGTAATCGCCCGAGTCCTGCAGGTGCCCGATGGGCTCGCAGAAGAAGGTGCCCACCTCGCCGTCGGCATCGATCGCCCGGACGGTGAGCTGGGTGATCTCGTAGTCGAAGTCGACGAACCCTTCCACGATGACGCGGCCGTGATTGATGCGGCCGCCCGCGAGCGCGTACTCCCAGGCCGTCTCGACGTCGCCGACGTCGCGCACCGTGGACTGCCCCTTGCCGGACGACGACATCACCGGCTTGATCACGCAGGGAAAGCCGATGCGTTCGGTGGCCGCCCGGACCTCCTCGAGCGATTCGGCGAACTCGTAGGGCGACGTCGGCAGCCCCAGCTCCTCCGCCGCGAGGCGCCGGATCCCCTCGCGGTTCATGGTCAGCTGCGTCGCCCGTGCGGTGGGGATGACCACCGCGGTGCCGCGCTCCTCGACCGTGGCCAGGGCGTCGGTGGCGATCGCCTCGATCTCGGGGACCACGAAGTGGGGTCGTTCCCCCTCGACGAGACGCAACAGCGACTCCGGGTCGCTCATGTCGATCGTGTGCGCGCGGTGCGCCACCTGGTGGCCCGGCGCGTTGTCGTAGCGGTCGACGGCGATCACCTCGACCCCCAGCCGCTGCAGGGCGATGATCACTTCCTTGCCCAGCTCACCCGACCCGAGCAGCATCACGCGCGTCGCGCCTGCCGTCAGAGGTGTACCGAACCGTACGGGTGCCTGTTCACGCATGGTCACAACTATATGCGGGCACGGTTTCGCGCCGACGCCTACTTCAGCAGCCGCGACATCCGGCGGTCGGCGAGCACCTTGCCTCCGGTCTGACACGTCGCGCAGTACTGAAAAGACTTCTCCGCGAACGACACTTCCCGGACGGTGTCGCCGCAGACGGGACAGGGGAGGCCGGTCCGGGCGTGCACTCGCATCCCGGATCGCTTCTCCCCCTTCAGCCGCGCCGCGTCCTGGCCGAGCGACCTCTGGACGGCGTCGCTGAGCACCGACCGCATCGCGTCGTACAGCACGTGCACCTGGTCCTCCGGCAGGGTGCGGGACGTGGCGAACGGGGAAATCTTTGCGGTGTGCAGGATTTCGTCGGAGTACGCGTTGCCGACCCCGGCGAGCAGCGACTGGTCGACGAGTGCATTCTTGATGCGCGCCGACGTGGTGGACAGCAGCGCCGCGAACTCCGGTTCGGTGACGGCGAGGGCGTCGGGTCCGAGCCGGGCAATCCCCTCCACCTCCTGAGGGTCGTGCACCACCCACACCGCGAGCCGTTTCTTCGTGCCCGCCTCGGTGAGGTCGAACGCCGGCGTCGCGCCCTCCGGGGTGAAGAAGTGCACCCGCAGCGCCAGCGGACCCTTCCCCGGTTTCGGCGGCGCCGCAGACGGGTTGTCGGTCCAGCGCAACCAGCCCCCACGCGAGAGGTGGGTGACGAGCCACAACCCGGAGCAGTCGAGTGCGAGGTGCTTGCCGAACCGGGCCGCGCCCGTCACGTCGCGACCCTGCAGGTCGGTGATCGGGGGATCGAACGTCTTCAGCACGCTCAGGGCCGCCACGTCCACTCGGCCGACGACCGCCCCCACGGCGTGTTCACGCAGGAACTCGGCTAACGCCTCCACCTCGGGCAGCTCGGGCATGGTCCCAGGCTAACGGTAGGTGAGCGCCGAAGTGTGCTCCTCCGCGCTTTCTCACTCACCTGCGGAGGAGATAGGTGTCCATGATCCAGCCCTTGCGTTCGCGCAATTCGGCGCGCACCCGCTGGATCTCGTCCTCGACGTCGCGCAGGCGACCGGAGATCAGCACCTCGTCGGGTGTGCCGAGGTAGGCGCCCCACCAGATCTGGACGTCGTCGCCGGGGACCTGGGTGAACGTGCAGTGAGCGTCGAGCATGACCACGGCGTTGTCGACACCGTCGGGCAGACCCTCGGCCAGCCGCCTGCCGGTCGTGATGTGCACGGGTTCGCCGATCCGGTTGAGCACGATCCGGTGCTGCGCGGCCAGCGACTGCACACTGGTGACGCCGGGGATCACCGAGTAGTCGAACGACACGTTGCCGCGGGCGAGCACCCGCTCGACGATCCGCAGCGTGCTGTCGTAGAGCGACGGATCACCCCACACGAGGATCGCCCCGACCCCCGGCTCGGACGCGAACTCGGCCTCGAACAGTGCCGCCCGGCGCTCGTGCCAGTCGTCGACCACGCCCTCGTAGTCGGACGGCGTGCGGTCGCGGGGCGGATCGACGATGTCCACGACGCGGTACGGGCCGGTGACGTGCTCCTCGAGGATCGTAGTGCGGAGATCGACGAGGTCCTGCCTCTCGTCGCCCTTGCCGATGACGAAGAACACATCGGCCTTGTTCATCGCCTTGATCGCCTGGACCGTCACCTGGTCGGGGTCGCCGGCGCCGATGCCGATCACGAAGAGTTCACGCATGGGCGCAGGCTATCGCTCGTGCGCCTTTCCGGTTGTTCCAGCTACCGAAAAGGCGCACGGGCGCGAAGCGCCTAAACTGGACGCCGTGACTGTGCCGACCCCGTACGAAGACCTGCTCCGACTCGTCATGGACACGGGCACCCCGAAGGCAGACCGCACCGGGACCGGCACGAAGAGCGTCTTCGGTCATCAGATGCGCTGGAACCTCGCGGACGGGTTTCCGCTGATCACCACGAAGAAGGTGCACCTCAAGTCGATCGTGTACGAACTGTTGTGGTTCCTGCGCGGCGATTCCAACGTGAAGTGGCTTCAGGACAACGGCGTCACGATTTGGGACGAGTGGGCGGACGCCGACGGTGAACTGGGCCCGGTGTACGGCGTGCAGTGGCGCAGCTGGCCGACCCCGTCGGGCGAGCACATCGACCAGATCACCCAGACCATCGAGACGCTGAAGTCGAACCCGGACTCGCGTCGCATCATCGTGTCGGCGTGGAACGTCGGCGACATCCCGCAGATGGCGCTGGCGCCGTGCCACGCGTTCTTCCAGTTCTACGTCGCGGACGGCAAGCTGTCGTGCCAGCTGTACCAGCGCAGCGCCGACCTGTTCCTGGGCGTGCCGTTCAACATCGCGAGTTACGCGCTCCTCACCCACATGGTGGCGCAGCAGGCCGGGCTCGAAGCGGGCGACTTCATCTGGACGGGCGGCGACTGCCACATCTACGACAATCACGTCGACCAGGTCACCGAGCAGTTGAGCCGGGAGCCGTTGCCGTATCCCACGCTGAAACTGCACAAGCGGGATTCGATCTTCGACTACACCTTCGAGGACGTGGAGATCGTCGACTACCGGCACCACCCCGCCATCAAGGCGCCGGTGGCCGTCTAGTGGCGGCGCGGCAGGTCAAGCTGGTCTGGGCACAGGGCGTCGGCGGCGTCATCGGTCGCGACAACACGATCCCGTGGCACGTCCCCGAGGACATGGCGTACTTCAAGAAGGTGACGCAGGGGCACCCGGTGATCATGGGCCGCAGGACGTGGGACTCGCTGCCCCCGAGGTTCCGGCCCCTGCCCGGGCGGCGCAACATCGTGATCAGCCGTCAGCCCGACTGGACCGCGGAGGGTGCCGAGTCCGCCGACGGGCTCGACTCCGCACTCGCGCTCACCGACGAGGACGTCTGCGTCATCGGCGGCGCGCAGATCTACACGGCGGCAATGCCGTTCGCCACGCAGCTACTGGTCTCCGAGATCGACGTCACGATCGGCGGCGACGCCTGGGCACCCCCGATCGACGACTCCTGGCACGCGCAGGACACCGGTGAGTGGCTCACGTCGGCGAAGAACGGCACCCGGTACCGGTGGATCACCTACACCCGGGCATTACCTGCGAGGTAATTGAGAGCATTCGGCTTCGGCGCCAACGGCGTCGCCTACCTCGCCGCCGCCACCGTGCTCGACGACGTCCTCGGCCCGACAGCCGGCTTCCTTCGTGCCATCGGCGTCTTTCTGCTCGTCTTCACCGCCGGGGTGTGGGCGGTGAGCGTGCCGGACCGTCCCGCGCCGGCCGCGGTGGACGCCGTCGTCCTCGCGAACGTCGTCTGGGTGGGCGCGAGCGTGGCCCTGGTGCTCACGCAGTCGCAGCACCTCACTACCGTCGGCGTCGTCTGGGTGCTGCTGCAGGCCGTGGTGGTCGGCGCGTTCGCCGCGGCCCAGGGCTGGGCCCTCACCCGGCGCTGACCGACGCCCCCTTTGCCGCCGCACCGTTACCCCATTCGACGGGTGACGGTGCGCGCAGTGGTTCATACTCACCTCATGGACAAGAAGTCACTGACCGCCCTTGCCCGTCAGCAACTGAAGTTGGCAGGCGGGACGTCCAGCGGCCGCAGTTCGCAGACCGTGTACGGCGGACATCGGCGCAGCCTCCGACAGACCGTCATCGCCTTGGCCGCGGGTCAGAAGATGGCCGAGCACGAGAGCCCGGGCGAGGCCACCCTGTTCATTCTCAGCGGCAAACTGAACCTCGTGTCCGGCGAGGACTCGTGGAAGGGTTCCACCGGCGATCTGCTGGTCCTTCCGACCGATCGGCACAGCGTCGAGGCGATCGAGGACGTCGCGTTCCTGCTCACCGTCGCCATGTGACGGCCGGTTCGCGGACACCGCGGGCCACCACCGCTCGCCGGTATCGTCGGTACCGGCACGCACAGCAGTGGAGACGCAGGAGAACGCATGACCGAATCCCAGCCGGTGATCGAGGTGGCCGTCGCCGCGGCGCCCTCGGTGGTGTGGCAGGCCCTGCGCGACCCGGAGTTGATCCGACGCTGGCACGGCTGGGACTACGCCGGCCTGGCCGACGAGATCAGGGAAATCTACTTCGACGACGTGACCGAGGACGCCGCCGCCTGCACCCTCGCCCTGAACGGCGCCGACACGTTCAGCCTCCACGAGCACGAGGGCACCACACTGGTGCGAATCACCCGCCCGGCCCGCAGCGGCGACCCCGCCGCGGACGACTGGTACGACGACGTCACCGAGGGCTGGACCACGTTCCTGCAGTTCCTCAAATTCGGCATCGAGCGGCACGGACTCGACGAGCGTCGCACGCTGTTCCTCGAAGGCCCGGTCGCGGAGGGTGATTCGGCGCGGCACCTGCTCGGCCTCGACAAGCTCGAGGGCATGACGGTCGGCGATCATTTCACCGTGGTCGCCGAGACGGGCGATCTGCTGCACGGGGTGGTGTGTTTCGTGGGCGAACACCAGACCGCGGTGAGTGTCGACGACCTCGGCCCGGGACTGTTGCAGTTCGGCGAGCAGCCCGTCAACGCGGCACGTCCCCACGGCGGTGCGCAGATCCTGCTGGCGGCCTACGACCTGGACGACGAGGAGTGGGCCGAACTCGACGAGCGCTGGAGAGAGTGGTGGCAGGCCCGGCCGGGGGCCGAACCTGCCACCTGAGTTCTCGAACGGTCAGGCGAGCACAGTGCCCAGCGTGGGCCACCAGATCGTGCTCTTGACGACGTTCGGTCCCACCTGGTGGTTCAGCGAGCCGTACACGGCCGCCACGACCAGACCGCTGCCGAGCCCGGCCACCGGCGGCGAGGAGACGACCGTGGGAACCGCGACGTTGTTCTGGTCCAGCTTCACGATGCCGCTGGCACCGGTGGCGAAGCTGTAGTAGACGACGTCGAGTTCGGCGCCGGTCTGGTCGTTCGCGATGACGCCCGGTCCGCCGAAAAATCCGAAGCGGAACTGGTTGCTCATGTTGGTCGCCACGCCCGCTCCGTACAGCTGTCCGAGGACCGGACCGCCCTGCCCGGTGTCGGAGTACGCGGGGATCTGGAAGATCTGGCCCGGAAGGGCGATGTTCGTCGCCGCGGTGTCGGCCGGCGACGCGGCGAGTCGCTCGATGGCGGCCTCGGCCTCGGGATTACCGGCGGCGACGGTGCGCAGCTTCGCGATCGCGGTGGCCGGGTCGACGACGGGAGCGGAATCTGCGGGCTGCGCCGACACGACGCCGGTGAACATCATCGTCGCTGCCACTGCAGCGGTCAGACCTGCCGCGACCCGTCGTCCGAAGTGCCGTCGATTCATTCTTCTTCTCCCTCGTCACGTCAATGGGTAAGCATTAGTTCGAATGAGTAAACACTCGAGCCCTTATCGACGCCGCGGTTCGCGGCGTTACGCCGCCTCCGGACCTATGCTGCAGACATGGGACCGGACGGTGGGCACGAGGCGAGGATCAGTGAGTTCCGGGAGGGGCTCGCCGCCGTGGTCCCCACCCGCCGAAGTCTGCAGCGCCTGTTCGAGGCGGTCCTCGTGGTCGGTTCGGGACTCGAGCTGGATTCCACCCTGCAGCGCATCGTCACGTCGGCCACCTCCCTGCTCGACGCCCGGTACGGCGCGCTCGGTGTCCACGCCCCCGACGGGGGCCTGTCGGAGTTCGTCTACGAGGGCATCACGCCGGAAGAGCGTGCGCACATGGGTCACCTGCCCGAAGGCCGTGGGCTGCTGGGACTGCTGATCCACGACCCCCGCCCGGTGCGACTCGCCAACCTGGCCGATCACCCTGGGTCGATCGGCTTCCCGCCCAATCATCCACCGATGAAGAGCTTTCTGGGTATGCCGATCATGATGCGGGGCAAGGTTTTCGGAAGCATCTATCTCACCGAGAAACTGAGCGGTCCCGAGTTCACCGACGAGGACGAGGTGATCCTGCGCGCGCTCGCGACCTCGGCAGGAGTGGCGGTCGAGAATTCGCGGCTGTTCGAGGAATCGCGGACGCGGGAGCGGTGGTTGACGGCCGTCGCGGCGATCACGTCCCGGCTGATGGTCGGCGGATCACTCGACGAAACACTCCACACACTCGCCGCCGAGGTACGCGAACTGTCCAGCGGCGACGAGGTCTACATCGTCGTCACGCTCGGCGAGGGCGCAGTGGTCGGGGCGGACAGCACGGTGCGGCCGCTGCGCGACAGCTTCCGCATCGCCACCCAGGCCGAGCCGTTCGCCGAAGTGCTGCGTTCCCGCACTCCCGCACTGCTGACGGGGCTCGACGGTCTGGCACCGTTCTCCGCCGAGGCGGGCCGGGCCGCGGTGCTGCCGTTGTCGACGGCGTCGGGGGTCGGCGGGGTCCTGGTGGTCACGGCGCGCGGCAACACTGCGTGGGATCCGGACGAGGTCGCCCGGCTCGAATCGGTGGCCGACCTGGCTGCCGTCGCAGTGGAATTCTCCGATCAGCAGAGCAAACAACGGCTGCTGTCGGTGCTCGCCGACCGTGACCGGATCGCGCGTGACCTGCACGACAACGTCATTCAGCGATTGTTCGCCACCGGCATGAGCCTGCAGAGCACGCACGCGGTCGGAGACGTCCCGGACGGCGTGCGCTCCATCGTGGCCACCGCGGTCGAACAACTCGATCGCACGGTGCGCGAGATCCGCACCACCATCTTCGATCTGCAGGCCACCGGCATCGCATCCGCGACGAGTCTGCGCCGTCGCCTCCTCGACGTGATCGGCGACCTCACCTCCCAGTCACCGATCGCGCCGAACGTACAGTTCTCCGGCGCCATCGACACTCTCGTGCCCAGCCGCATCCACCAGCACGCGGAGGCGGTGCTGCGGGAAGCCCTGAGTAATGCGCTGCGGCACGCGCGGGCCACCACCATCGACATCTCGGTGGCCGCCGGGGACGACCTCACCGTTACGGTCGCGGACGACGGCATCGGGATCGCCGACGGCGCCCGGCGCAGCGGACTGGACAACCTCGATCGGCGCGCCGAGCACTGCGGCGGCGCCTGCACCGTCGACGCCGAGGGCGGCGGAACCGTCGTCACCTGGCGTGTTCCGTTGACGTGATGAAGAATTCAGCGCTGGTTGCGTAGTTCGGTGGCCAGCACGGCCGCCTGCGTGCGTCGTTGCATCCCGAGTTTGGACAACAGCCGCGACACGTAGTTCTTGATCGTCTTCTCGGCGAGGAAGAGCCGCTCGGCGATCTCCCGGTTGGTGAGCCCCTCGCCGATCAACTCGAACACGGCGCGTTCCTGCTCGGACAGTTCCGCCAGGGGGTCTTCCCGCCGCGCGGACCTGATCCGGTTCATCAGCGCCGACGTCGCCCTGCTGTCGAGCAGCGAACCGCCCTCCCCCACCGTTCGCACGGCGGCGACCAGGTCGGTGCCGAGGATCTGTTTGAGGACGAATCCGGACGCTCCGGCCATGATGGCGTCGAACAGCGCCTCGTCGTCCGAGTACGACGTGAGCATCAGGCACCGCAGTTCGGGCAGAGCCGCGCGGAGGTCCCGGCACAGTTCGACACCGTTGCCGTCGGGCAACCGGACGTCGAGCACGGCGACGTCGGCGCCGCAACCCGGGATGCGCGCCATCGCCTCGCCGACGGACGCGGCCTCCCCGACCACCTCGAGGTCGGGCACGCTGCCGAGTAGATCGACCAGGCCTCGTCGCACGATCTCGTGGTCGTCGACCAGGAACACCCGCGTGGTCATGTCTGCACCTCCACCGTCTTCTCCTCGAACCGTACCGCGCCGGCGACCGGAGCCCACCCCTCCGGGACCTCTCCCCCACGCATTGGGGACCTTCGACCCAAGCGCAGGCGCCGCGGTGCGCGGAAAGCTGAGGATGCGGGGGAACACCCGGACACCACAAGTGGAGGTCGCGATGAACAGCTGGTCGCTCAGTGACATCGAGGTGGTCTCCCGCGCCATCGTCTCGGCCCCGTCGATCCACGACACCCAGCCGTGGGATCTGCGGCTCGACGGCAGCTGCGCGGAGATCAGCGAGCGTCGCGGCTTCACGGACACGCCGCGCGCCGACCGCGTGATCTCGTGCGGCGCGGGCGTCGCGAACGTGGAGCTCGCGTTGCGGGCGCTCGGCAGGAAGATCGAGACCGACCTGCTGCCCGATCCGCGCAGGCCCGACCTCGTCGCGTCCGTTCGGGCCGTGGGCACGGCCTCGCCGTCGAGTACCGAGCTGAGGCTGTTCTCCGCCATGGCTCGCCGCCGGAGTCATCGAGAAGCGTTCGCCGACATACCGGTTCCCGCAGCAACCATTGACGACATCATCCGCGCGGCGGCGACGGAGGGCGTCCGCGCCCGGCTGCTCGCCGCGGACGAGGCGCCCGCGCTCGCCGACGTGCTCCTCTATTCCGCTGACCGGGTTCGGCAGGATCCCGGTCACCAGCGCGACCTCTTCCCGTGGACGTCGCACTGGCTGCCGCAGGGCGGTCACGAGTCGGTCGACACGATCCGCACCGTCGTCACCCGCGGCGTCCCCGATTCGGCACGCCTCGCCGCGGCGATCGAGGGCGAGACCGTCCTCGTGTTCGTCTCGGACACGCAGGAGTCGATCGACCTGGTCCGCACCGGAATCGCGGTCGAACGAGCGTGGCTGACCGCAGTCGACGCCCGGCTGGGCGCCTCCATCCTCTCCCACCCGCTGCGCGTCGACGATTCGGCGCGTCGCCTCGCACATCGACTCGACGTGCCGGGCCATCCACAGCTGATCCTGCGAATCGGATACTGACAGACCAGAAACGGAGTGCCCTTGTGAGCCGCGTACTCACGGACCGCGAACTGCTGCACGAACTCGAGGACGTCGCCGAGGACAACGTCAACCGCCACCTGGCCATGGCGAAGGACTGGCATCCCCACGACTACGTTCCGTGGGACGACGGCCGCAACTTCGCGGCGCTGGGCGGGGAGGACTGGGATCCGGAGCAGTCCCAGCTCAGCGACACCGCGCGGGCGGCGATGATCACCAATCTGCTGACCGAGGACAACCTGCCGTCCTACCACCGCGAGATCGCCCAGCACTTCTCACTCGACGGCGCCTGGGGCACGTGGGTGGGCCGGTGGACCGCGGAGGAGAACAAGCACTCCATCGTGATGCGGGACTATCTGGTCGTGACGCGAGGGGTCGACCCGGTAGCGCTCGAGCAGGCTCGAATGGACCACATGACACAGGGCTTCGATCCCGGTGGCGGGTCCATGCTGGATTCGGTGTCGTACGTGACGTTCCAGGAACTGGCCACCCGGGTGTCGCACCGGAACACGGGTAAGGCGTGCGGTGATCCGATCGCGGACCGGATGCTCGCCCGGGTGGCGGCCGACGAGAACTTGCACATGATGTTCTACCGCAACATCGTCGGTGCCGCCCTGGACGTCGCACCCGACCAGGCCATTGCCGCGATCCACAAGGTGGTGACCAACTTCCAGATGCCCGGTGCGGGCATGCACAATTTCCGCCGCAACGCGGTCCTGATCGCGAAGGGCGGCATCTACGACCTGCGCCAGCATCTCGACGACGTCGTCCTACCGGTGCTCCGGAAGTGGAACATGTTCGAGCGTAACGATTTCGGACCGGACGGTGAACGCTGCCGCGAGGAACTGGCGGTGTTCCTGCAGAGCCTGGAAGCCAAGGCCGCCCGGTTCGAGGAGTCGCGGGATCGCGCGCTCGCCCGCGAAGCCCGGCGCGGCGGGCGCGTCGCGGCCCGCTAACGCACCTCGAAGACCAGTGGGAACCGCGACGCGGCGTCGTCGAGTTCGGGTGCCGGAGCCCCCTTCAGGAAGGGTCGAACATCCCTGCCACGAGGTCGTTGGTGGTGTCGACCACCTCCTGGCGGGGAGCCGTGCCGAGGCTGAAACCGGCTGGCAGGCGGATTCGAGTAGTCGTCGCCCCCAGAACCTGTCCCGGCCTTCGGGCTCTCCGCGTGACGCGAGTTGAGCACGCTGAGCAGTGGAGTGCCGGGATCCTGGGAGACGATCGGGCTCGCCGTGTTCGCGTACAGGAGCGCTCCGTCGAAATCGACCCCGGCGTCCACCCGCGGTTCGTCGAGGAGGACCTGCGTGGTGGTGGCTCCGCCGTTCGAATGACCGAACATCCCGATCCGGTCGGGATCGACGGCCTCGGGGAGACCGTCCGGCAACAGCCCGCCGATCCCGTCGGGGTCGTCACCGCGGGAGAGGGATTCGACGGTGTCGACGACGAAACTCGCATCCTCCACCCGGGTGTCGAGCGCCTTCTTCTGGGTGTCGGCGGCGTACGGGTCGGTGATCTGTGACGTGACGACGCGGCCGTTCGGGAACACCGTCGCGAGGGCCTCACCCGTGTGGTCCATGCTGATCACCACGTAGCCGCGGCTCGCGAGATCCTCGGCGGCGATCGTGTACAGCGTCCGCGGCGCATGGAAGCCCGGCGAGAAGAGGACGACGGGAAGCGAGCGGGGAAACCACTGAGCCGGCAACCAGTCCCCGGAGTATGAGGGTTGCCTTCACTCGAGCCTCCTCTGCGAAGTCGAGCGAAGGCTACCGCACCATCGTCGCGATCGGGGGTGCTAGCTTTCCGGCCTGACGATCATCACCGGGCAATCCGCGGTGTGGAGCAACGCATTGCTGGTGGAGCCCAGCAGCATTCCCGTGAAGCCACCCCGGCCGCGGCTGCCCACGACGATCAGCTGCGCCTTCTCGGCGAACTCGCTGAGCACCCGCACCGGGCGGTCCCGCGCGACGACGCGTTCGACCGTCACATCGGGGTACCGCTCCTGGTACCCGGCCAGGCGCTCCGACAGCACCACTTCTTCGCCCGTCTGGATGCTGCTCCACAGCGCGTCCTCCGGGCTGGCGCCGAGTGACGGCTGCACACTGACATCGCTCCACACGTTGACCGCGACCAGGCTCGCTCCGCGGGCGGCGGCCTGCTCGAATGCCACTTCCACCGCCGCCTTGCTGCTTTCCGAGCCGTCGATGCCGACCACGATCGGCCCCTCGGTCGGTGGCTGCCCGTCCATGGTCCGCCCCCGCACGACCACCAGCGGGCAATGACCGTGCGCCGCGACCGCGGAGGTGGTGGAACCGACCAGCAGACCGGTGAACTCACCGTGCCCGCGCGAACCGAGCACCACCATGTGCGCGTTCGCGGAGAGCTCGATGAGTGTCTGGCTCACCTTGCCCTCGTGCTGTTCGGTGGTGATGTCGAGCGGCTCGTCCACCGTCTGCTTGGCGTGCACCCGCGCGCTGCCGAGCCGGGCCTTCGCCGTGTCCTCGAGTTCTTCCTTGAAGCTCTCGGCCAGGTACGGCTCGGTGTAGTAGAAGGCAGGAATGTGCACCACTGTCACGATGTGCAGCGGGAGCGACAGTGCGGCGGCGGCGCGAGCAGCCCACGCCACGGCGGCCGAGGCCGCCTCGGATCCGTCCACACCCACGACGATCGGCTTGATTCCGGTCATGGTCACCTTTCCTGATTCTTCCGGCTGGGCACTGCTGGGGTTCGCGGGGCTACCCGCAGATCTTGCGGAGCTTCTCGACCAACGCGACGCGTCCCGCACGATCCGCGGCGAGCGGGGTGACGGTGAGCGTGGTGACCCCGGACTCGGCGAAGGCGGCCACCCGCTCCGCGACGTAGCTCTCCGGACCGATCAGCGACACGGCCCGCACCAGATCGTCCGGCACCGCGGCGGCGGCCTCGTCCTTCTTGCCCGACAGGTAGAGGTCCTGGATGGTCTCGGCTTCCTTCTCGTAGCCGTACCGGACCGCGAGGTCGTTGTAGAAATTCTTGCCCTTCGCGCCCATGCCGCCGATGTACAGCGCGAGCCCGGGGCGGACCCAGTCGAGCATGTGCTCGACGTCGTCGCCGATGGCGAGGGCGGGCGACGCGAAGACCTGCAGCTCACCGAGGCTGGGGTCGCGCTTCGCCTTGCCCTTGGCCAGGGGCTCGCCCCACACGCTCGCCGCCTTCTCCGGGTGGTAGAAGATGGGTTCCCAGCCCTCGGCGATCTCGGCGGTCAGCTCCACGTTCTTCGGCCCGAGTGAGGCGATGACGATCGGGATGCGATCACGCACAGGGTGGTTGATGATCTTCAGCGGCTTGCCCAGCCCGGTGCCCTTGTCGGCGGGCAGCGGAATCTGGTAGTACTTACCCTGGAACTCGACCTTCTCGCGGCGCCACACCTTGCGGCAGATCTCGACGACCTCGCGGGTGCGCCCGAGCGGGGCGTCGTACTTGACGCCGTGAAAGCCCTCGATCACCTGCGGTCCGGAGGCGCCGAGGCCCATCACGAAGCGTCCGTCCGACACGAAGTCGAGGCCGGCGGCCGTCATGGCGGTCAGGCTGGGCGTGCGGGTGTAGATCTGGAAGATCCCGGACGCGAGTTCGAGTGTCGTGGTCTTGGCGGCGAGGTAGCCGATCTGGCTCACCGCGTCGAACGAGTAGGCCTCGGGCACGAACGCGATGTCGAGTCCGGCTTTCTCCAGGTCGGCCACCTCCTCGACCGTCTCGGCGAAACCGCCGCTGTAGTTCAAGCCCATACCAATGCGCACGTCGTTCCCCAATCCTGGCGTTATCTGCAACCTGTTCCTGCTTCAACTCAGACACTACTGCGAGCAATGGCGTCAGGGGCGTGCAGGCCTCACGACGACCACCGGGCAATGTGCCCCACCGACCAGGCTGTTGCTGGTCGATCCGAGCAGCATCCCCTTGAAACCGCCGCGCCCCCGGCTGCCGACCACCAGCAGTTGCGCCTTCTTCGACCACTCGAGCAATCGCGCCCGCGGATTGTCGATGTACACCTCCCGGGTGACCCGCACATCGGGGTACTTCTCCTGCCAGCCGGCGAGGCTCTCGGCGAGAACGGCGTGTTCGTCCTCCTCGAGCCCCTGCGGCACCAGCGCCGCGGCCCGCGGGTCCTCGAACGCTGCCGGTCCGAGGTCGCTCCAGACGTGGACGGCCACCAACGGCGCGTTCCGCAGCGACGCCTCCTGGAAGGCCACCGAGATCGCCCGCTCACTGGTGGGGCTGCCGTCGACGCCGACCACGACGGGTCCGTCGGCGTGGGCGTCGCCGCGGACCACGACGACCGGGCAGTGGGCGTGACTGGTGACGTTGATCGCCGTGTTCCCGAGCAGTGCGGTGGCTGCCGCTCCGGACCCGGACGCGCCGACCACCACGATCCGGGCGTTCTCGGACAGGTCGACGAGCCACTGGGCACTGCTGCCGATCGACAGTTCGGTGTGGACGTCGATGATGGGATTGACCGCGAACGCCTGCTCCTGCGCCTCGGCGAGAATCGCCTTGCCACTCGCTTCGACCCACTCGTACACGCCGCCCGAATCCATGTAGGGACCGCCGAACCCGTACGGAGCGAAGTCGAGTGCGTGGATGATCTTCAGGTTCAGTCCACGTTCGGTGGCCAGTTCGGCGGCCACCCGAACAGCGGACTTCGAGGTGTCCGATCCGTCGACACCGACGACGACGCTGTTGCGGTCCCGTGTGCTCATGACTTCACACTATCCCCGGCCTCCACTTCGCGTCTGCCGCCCTTCGCCTTTCGACGAGGGACTTAAGTCCCCACCATCTCGGGCTCTCCGCCCGTAGCCGTGACGGCCGACTTCGGCGATGATGAAAAGATGGAGTGGTCTGTCCAGCGCGAAACCGACTGGGCCACTGCATTTTCCGCTCAGATTCTGTCGGGAGCGACGTCGGTCACAAATTTGGTATCCGAGATGAGAATTAAAGTACCTTCGGGTCATGCAACTCACACAGTTCACCGACCTCGGACTGCGGGTGGTCATGCGACTGGCCGTCGCCGGGGACGGCGAACGACCGGGGAGCCGGGCGATCGCCGAGGAACTGTCGGTCTCGTACACCCACGCCGCCAAAGTGATTACCCGGCTGGGTGAGCTCGGCATCGTCGACGCACGCCGGGGACGCGCGGGCGGTCTGGCCATCACCGAACTCGGGCGCACCGCCTCCGTCGGCTGGCTCGCCCGCCGACTCGAAGGCGATTCGGAGGTCGTCGACTGCGACGGCGCCCAACCGTGCCCGCTGCGATCGGGGTGCCTGCTGCGGTCGGCGCTGCGACGCGCACAGAATGCGTTCTTCGAGTCGCTGGACGCCCTCACGATCGAAGACCTCACCCGGTCCCCCACCGGAACCGTGCTGCTCGCCCTCCCGCGAGTATCTGCCGCCACAACTTCCCAGATTTCTCGAACGATCGGAGAATGACATGCTCTCGCCCACCTCGACGGACGTCATCCGCGCCACCCTGCCCGTGGTCGGCGCCGCGATCTCGGACATCACGACGCTGTTCTACCGCAAGCTGTTCGACGCGCACCCCGAACTCGAACGAGACCTGTTCAACCGCGGAAATCAGAAGCAGGGCGAACAGCAGAAAGCGCTGGCCGGGGCCATCGCCGCGTTCGCGGCCCTCCAACTCGAGCCCGATCAGGCGCGCGTCGACCTCATCCTGTCGAGGATCGCGAACAAGCACGCCTCACTGGGGATCGAGCCCGCGCAGTACGCGATCGTGCACACACACCTGTTCGCGGCCATCGTCGAGGTCCTCGGCGACGCCGTCACTCCCGAGGTCGCTGCGGCCTGGGACGAGGTGTACTGGCTGATGGCGGAGACCCTGATCGCGATGGAGGCCGGGCTCTACGCCTCGGCGGGAGTGACGGTCGGGGACGTGTGGCGGGACGTGCGGGTCCGCGAGCGCCGCCACGAGTCCGCCGACACGGTCTCGTTCGTGCTCACCTCCCTCGACGG
Organism: Rhodococcus sp. A14; assembly: GCF_011603105.1. Lineage (NCBI taxonomy): Bacteria > Bacillati > Actinomycetota > Actinomycetes > Mycobacteriales > Nocardiaceae > Rhodococcus > Rhodococcus sp. A14. The sequence continues at coordinate 65,881 of NZ_JAAOQS010000009.1, forward strand.
CTCGCCGCTTCCGTCGTTCGCTCCGGGGCAGTACCTGTCCGTGGCGGTACACCTGCCGGACGGCGCGCGACAGATCCGCCAGTACAGCCTGTCGTCGGCCCCGTCGCGCGGCGACTGGAGGATCTCGGTGAAACGAGCGGGCGAGGTGTCGAACTTCCTCTACCAGAACGTCTTCGAAGACGACGTCCTCGCGGTGTCGACGCCGTTCGGCGATCTCGTCCTGCAGGACGACGACGCTCCGCTGCTGCTCGTGTCCGCGGGCATCGGGTGCACGCCGATGATCGGGATGCTCAGCCACCTCGCGGACACCGAGGACAGCCGACCGATCTCGGTACTCCACGCCGACCGGTCCGCCAGCAGTCACGCGCACCGCGCGGAGCTGACCGAACTGGTGGAACGCCTGCCGTTCGCGGTGATGCACCGCTGGTACGAAGACCTGGGCGCCCGCCGGCCCGAGGGCAGCCTGCGCGAGGGACGGGCCGACCTCGGTGAGGTCACGATCGCGCCCGGTACTCGCGCCTACCTGTGCGGTCCGTTGCCGTTCATGCTCGGAATGCGGGAGGCGCTCCTCGCGAAGGACGTGCCCGCCGAGAACATCCACTACGAGGTGTTCGGTCCGGACAGCTGGTCGGCCACCGTGTGAGAGCCACGGCGGCGCCGTTCACACCGGCCAGGTGTGGACGGGGCTGCCCTCACGCATGTTCTCCACGTACTGACGCAGCATGGCGGCCAGGGCTTCCGGCCGGCTCAGACCGGCGTTCTCGTGCCGGACCACCTGTGCACGCTGCCACGACGCCCCCGTCTGCCGGGTGACGCACCGGCCCTCGATGACGCTCAGGTAGCGGTCGCGGGCCTTGGCGGACAGCCCGAACGCGGCGAGCCCCTCGTCGGCGATCGGCAGCAGTCGCCGCAGGACGAGCTCGTCGGCGCCCGCGAACCCGACACCGGGCCAGTACAACTCGGCGTCCATGCCGTACTTCGCGCCGGCGTGCAGGTTCTCCTCGGCCGCATTGAACGACATGTGCGACCAGACGGGCCGATCCGATTCGACGAGCCCGCGCAGCGCGCCGTAGTAGAACGCGGCGTTCGCCATCGTGTCGAGCACAGTCGGGCCCGCGGGCAGCACCCGGTTCTCGATCCGCAGGTGCGGCTTGCCGTCGTCGCTGTCGTATACCGGGCGGTTCCACCGGTAGATGGTGCCGTTGTGCATCTGCAGTTCGCTCAGGTCCGGTACCCGGCCCGCGTCGAGTTCGGCCGACGGGTCGACGTCGGACACCTCCGGCAGCAGTGCCGGGAAGTATCGCGAGTTCTCCTCGAACAGGTCGAAGACCGACGTGATCCACCGCTCCCCGAACCACACGCGGGGCCGCACGCCCTGGTTCTTGAGCTCCAGTGGACGCGTGTCGGTGGCCTGCTCGAAGATCGGGATGCGGGATTCGTGCCACAGCGCCTTGCCCGCCATGAACGGCGCGTTCGCGGCGAGGGCCACCTGGGCACCGGCCAGGCACTGCGCGGCGTTCCAGTGTGCGGCGAATTCGTCGGGCGCGACGCGCAGGTGCAGCTGCAGCGACGTGCATGCGGCTTCCGGGAGCACCGAATTGGCGTCCACCTTCAGCTGTTCGGCGAGCCGACCCTCGAGCGGCACACCCTCGAGGTCGAGTTCGATGTCCTCCCCCCGCGCGGCGAAGATCTGATCGTTGAGCTGCTCGTAGCGGGGATTCGCGGTGATCCACTCCCGGCCGAGGTGCTCGAGCTGCAGCGTCGGCAGCATGCCCACCATCACCAGCTGGGCGTCGTGCCCGTGGATCCGCGCGTCGGCGACGTGCAGCGACGCGCGCAGGGTGCGTTCGAGCTCGAACGTCCCCTCACCGATCAGGGGACCCGGCCGGACGTTCATCTCGACGTTGAACTGACCGAGTTCGGTCTGGAACACGGCGTCGTCGTCGATCGACTCGAGGACGGCGAGATTGGACATCGCGGGCGTCATGTCGGCGTGGACGAGATTGAACTCGATCTCCATACCCAGCATGGGCCTGGGCGGGTCGACCTCGTCGACGAACGCTCCCTCCCGCAGCATCCTCTCGAGCGCGTCGACGCACATGAGCACCTTCTGCCGGAACAGGCGCCGGTCTTCTCGGGTGAATGTCCGAGACGTCACTTCGCGACCCATACCACTCCCCAACTGCGCGTCGAACTGCGCTCACGGGGGAGCATATCCGTTCATCCCGCGCGAATGCGGGATGGCGGGCTAACCTCGAACCAGACGCTGGTGAGCGGAAGGACTTGAGATGACGCCTGATACCGACTCCAAGAAGAAACCAGAGTTCTCCGTGGGCACGCGCGTGAAAACGCGGCATTCGGCCGATCACGAACTGGCCGAGAAGAAGTGGCCCTTGGAGGCCGGCGTCATCGTCGACGATTTCGCCGGCGTCCAGGACATCAGCAACGATTCGTACGGCCGGGACTGGGCCGTCTCACGACGCTGGGCGATCGCCCTCGACAGCGGACCACTCGTGTTCCGCAACGACGACGACCTCGAGCCGGAATAGGCCCTTACGCGTTGGCGCCTGCGTCGCCCCAGGTGACGGACACGCCGCGATCCTGCAGCCAGCGCCCCGGATCGACCTTGTTTCCGTTCGCGTCGTGTACCTCGAAGTGCAGGTGCGGTCCGGTGGACTGGCCGCGGTTGCCGACGTGGGCGATTTCCTGCCCGGCGGTGACGCGCTGCCCCACGCTCACGGTGTAGTCGTTGACGTGTCCGTAGACGGTGACGGTTCCGTCGTCGTGCAGCAGACGCACCCACAGTCCGAAACCGGACGCCGCGCCGGCATCGATGACCTGGCCGTCGGCCGCCGCGAGCACCGAGGTGCCGATGGGCGCCGCGATGTCGATCCCGCCGTGGTGCGCTCCCCAGCGGGAACCGAAGTTGGAGGTCAGCTTGCCCGACACCGGCTGGACCGCGTGCGGCTTGACCGGGTTGACGTTGGACAGCCACTGCTGCGCCTGAGCGCCGAGGTCCGGGCCGCCGAGGTTCTGGGCGGCGGCACCGAGGTCTGCGGGCAGTTCGAAGCCGGCGGGGAGGACACCGGCCGGGATCTCGAACGGCAGGCCCGGCAGGGTCTGCGCGCCGCTCGTCTCGTGGGAGTCGACGGGGGCGGCAGCGGCGTTTCCGGCGCCCAACTGGGCTGCACCGACCACGATGGCTCCGGTGGCGGCCGCAACAGTCGCGGCCTTGATGCCCACACCCGCTCCGGTCTGCTGGTTGCGATGGCGTCCGCGCGCCGCGTCCGGATCGATCTCGAAGCGAATGGAAGACCCGTTCGCCCGGAGGTGGGAACCCACAGTAAATACCTCGTCAGTCGTCGGATTGCAGCTCTCCCCATCCGGGGTGGGCTCCTCTGTCTGGCGACGAATGTAACAAAACGGTATAGGTCCGCGCCACCGTTACCGAACGTTTATGTTCGGCGCTCCTCGAGCTCGGCCTTGAATGCGGCGTAGCGGGCGCGGTGCGGGGCACGCCGGCGGATCACCGCCCACGCGATCCCGAGCACGACGAACCATACCGGGGTGACGAGGAGCGCCTCGAGGGTGTCCGCCTCCTGGGTCAACGCCCAGATGAGAAACACGAAGAACGCCAGGACGACCCAGCACATCACCACACCGCCGGGCATCTTGAACTTCGACGCCTCGTGCAGTTCGGGTCGACGCTTCCGGTACACGATGTAGCTCGCCAGGATCATCGTCCACACGAACATGAACAGCACCGATGAGATTGTCGTCACAGTTGTGAACGCCTCGATGACGGAGTCGCCGGAGAACAGCAGTGCGATCGCCGACAGCAGGAAGGCGCACGAGAACATCAGCGCATTGGCCGGGACCTTGCGGGAGGAGAGCCGGCCGAGCCGGGCCGGCGCATCCCCCTCCTGCGCGAGGCCGTAGACCATCCGCGAGGTCGAATAGATGCCCGAGTTCGCCGAGGACGCCGCGGACGTCAGCACCACGAACTGGATGACCCCGGCCGCGATCCCCAGGCCGGCGAGGGTGAACATCGCCGTGAACGGGCTCTCCCCGGGGACGACCTCACGCCACGGCGTGACCGAGATGATCACGATCAGCGAGACCACATAGAACAGCAGGATGCGGATCGGGATCGAGTTGATGGCCTTCGGCAGGTTCTTCTCCGGGTCCTTCGCCTCGGCCGCGGTGGTGCCGACGAGCTCGATACCGACGAACGCAAAGACCGCGATCTGGAATCCGGCCACGAAGCCCATCGCCCCGGTCGGGAACATGCCGCCGTCGTTCCACAGGTTGTCGAAGCCGGCCTCGGACCCGTTGGGCGACGTGAAGTGCGTGAACACCATCACGAGTCCGACAACGATGAGGCTGACGATGGCGATGATCTTGATCAGCGCGAACCAGAACTCGGTCTCACCGAACGCCCGCACGGTCGGCAGGTTCAGCAGCAGCAGCGCCGCGATGGCGATCAGCGCCGGGATCCACAGCTGGAGGTCGGGCCACCAGTACTGCACGTAACCGGAGATCGCGATGATGTCGGCGATGCCGGTGACGATCCAGCAGAACCAGTACGTCCACCCGGTGAAGAACCCGGCCCAGGGGCCGAGCAGGTCGGCGGTGAAGTCGGAGAACGACTTGTAATGCAGGTTGGAGAGCAGCAGCTCGCCCATCGCCCGCATCACGAAGAACAGCATGAAGCCGATGATCATGTAGACGAAGATCACCGACGGTCCGGCCAGCGAGATCGTCTTCCCGGATCCCATGAAGAGACCCGTGCCGATTGCTCCGCCGATCGCGATCAGCTGGATGTGCCGGTTGGCGAGCTGCCTGGAGAGATGCGGCTCACCGGCCGGTCCCGTCCCTGAGCCATCACCCGGTTCCGATCCGATCGAGCCCGTCGAGGAAGTGCGGTCAGCCATGGAACACCTGCAACCCTTCTCAGTCCTTGCTGTCACCGTCCGAAAGCGTGGGTCACGTTACGCCGGGACCGCCCGCGCACCACGGTCGAGGACGGCATTCCGCATCGAGGGACTTGACAGAAACCGAGTAGCTAAGGCTAACCTCAGTTCGTTACTTCGAGGCGAGGAGCCTGCACATGATCGAGGACCTGATCGAGATCGCGTACGCCCAGGGCGCAGTCACCTGCGTGGCTCAGGCCGCCGACGGCGTCGACGAGTACGAACTCGCACGGGTCGATTCGGTCGCGTCCAGCGTCACGGTCACGGTGCGGGCCGACGGCAAATTCGCGAAGGCCACCAGCGTCGAGGGCTACCTCAGTCTCGGGCAGGTCGTCCGGGCATGCGGACTCGACTACCGGCAGGCCACGTCGAGCGCCCGCCAGTACATCCACTGATCAACCCAGGTGCTCCCCGAAGAAGCCGTCGATCCTCTTCCACGCGTCGGCGGCGGCTTCCGGGTCGGGCACCATCCCCGTGACCTTCGCCAGGGGACGCAGCACCTTAGGTCCGGCCAGTTCGTCGTTCAAGAACGTATGACCGGCAGTGGGGTACTCCTTCACATCGTGAGCCACGCCGGCCTTCGTCAGCGCCGCCTCCAACTTGGCCGCCGCATTCCGCAGAGCGAAGTCCTTGCCGCCGTAACTGGCGACCACCGGGCACGCACCCGCCACGGCCGCGTCGAGGTCGCGCGGCAGGACCCCGTAGTTCGGGGCCGCCGCATCGAACCCCGTGCGCAGGGTCATCAGGGCGAACCCGCCGCCCATGCAGAATCCGATGACACCGATCTTCCCCGTGCAGTCCGACGAGCCGGACAACCACTGACGGGCAGCCTCGATGTCGCCGTACGCCCGGCCCTTCCCCGAGAGCATCGCCCGCATCGTCGACACCAGACAGCGTCGCGCACCACCCGCACTGAACAGATCCGGCGCAACCGTCAGAAACCCCGCCGCCGCCAGCCTGTCCGCCTGCCGGCGCATCACGTCGTCCAAGCCGAACGCCTCGTGCACCATCACCACACCCGGCCACGGACCCTCACCGGACGGCCTCGCCAGATAACCGTGCAAGTTCAGCGAACCGTCGTGCCGCGCAGCGAGGTCGGTCAAGTCGATCTCGGACATGTGCGTCTCCCGTTCCGTCGTCACTTCCAGAACATCTGCGACAACCATGCCCTCCCCATCGCGAGCGCACCACCATTCCCGCTACACTCACCTCGGTGTACGCCCCGCGCGTGCACCGCGCCTTCGTAGCTCAGGGGATAGAGCAACCCTCTCCTAAAGGGTAGGTCGCAGGTTCGAATCCTGCCGAGGGCACTCTCCTGCCTGCGGCAGTCCTCACTGCGCCCCGCTCCCGCATCTTGGACGAGGTAACGCAGGTCACGCCGCAGGCGATACGCCAGGCAGGTCGGGACGACCCGAGGAGAGTCTCATGAACTGGGTGGACATCGATATCTTCCCGCCGCTGATTGCCAACCTGCTGCACCTGTTGGCCGCCCTGACGAACAACGGGACGGGATCATGATCGGCATACTGCCCGACCTGCCGTACATGGGTTTGGACTGGGAGTTCTTCTTCCCGACCAATCTCTATATCGCGTTCATCAACTGGTGGAATCCTTTCTAGCGCACGGTAGCTCGGTCAGCGGGGTCCGCGCCCGCGCCGACATTCCGGGGATACGGATATTGCGGACCGTGGCTGACCTCGATCGTTCGTATCGTCGCCCCATGACCACTACCGAGAACCGCCCGGCCGCCCTGCACTCCTACTTCGCCTACCGTGACGCCCCGGCCGCTCTGCGCTGGCTCGAGCGCGCGTTCGGGTTCGAGACCACCCTCGAGTTCCCGGACGACAACGGCGGGATCATGCATTCCGAATTGCGGAGAGGCGACGCCGCCATCATGGTCTTCAGCGACGACGGCAACTACGACCGGCCGGCGCTCCGGGGCGAGACCGTCGGGCACGGCACATATCTCAGCGTCGGCACCGACAGCGAAGTCGACGAGGTCTACGCCACCGCCGTCGAGGCCGGTGCCACCTCGGTCTGGGAACCCGCGAACACCCAATGGGGCAACTATCGCTGCCGGGTCCTCGACCTCGAGGGCTTCGAGTGGACGTTCGGCACCCTACGCCCGGGCGAGAGCAGTGGTGACTGGCCGGACGGCGAATGACGGTGACACGGAACCGGATCGACGCGGCACCACACCGGGTCGTCAGTCGATCGCGAAGAGCCGCGCCGCATTGTCGTGGCACACCGCTCGCAGCCACGGCTCGCCGAGGTCGAATCGGGTGAGTCCCTCGAGTGCGTCGAGGTAGGGATATGGGATGTTGGGGAAGTCGCTGCCGAACACGATGCGTTCCTGCAGATCCGCCAGCCGGTGCACCTGGTCGCGTGGAAACGGTGTGGCCGCTTCGGTGTAGTCGGTGAACGTCATCGTGGTGTCGAGATACACGTTGCCGTACTGGTCGGCCAAGTCCAGGAATTCCCGGTACTCCGGCAGACCCATGTGGGCGATGATCAGGTGCAGCCTCGGGTATCGCGACAGCAACTCGGCGATCGGGCCGGGGCCCGTGTAGGTGCCGGGCGCCGGCCCCGACCCGCAATGAATGACCACCGGGACACCCGACTCCTGCAGTACACCCCACACGGGGTCGAGGAGCGGATCGTTCGGCGAGTAGTCGCCCACCTGGATGTGGGACTTGAAGACGCGCGTGCCCGACTCGACCGCCTCGGCGACATAGGTGGCCGCGGACTCCTCCGGGTAGAACGTGGACGTCCGCAGACAGTCGGGGGTCTGTTCGGCGAACTCGACCGACCACTGGTTCAGCCACGCAGCCATCGCCGGCTTGTGCGGGTAGATCATCGACGTGAACCGCCTGACACCGAACCCACGGAGGTGTTCGACGCGGACATCCTCTTCGTGCCGGTAGTGGATGGGCCACTCGCGTCCGGTGAGGGGACCGACTGCGTCGAAGTAGCCCCACACCTTCTCCATCACATTCGCGGGCATGAAGTGGGTGTGGACGTCGATGATGCCGGGCAGCCCCAGCGCACGCCAGAACTCCTGCACCCGCAGATCCTCGGACAACGGTCTTCTTCTCCTCGACGCAGTGCCGGACGCAGAACCCCGGCAGATCAGAACGGGGGCCGAATCAGAACAGCGTGAACGCGTCCTCGGCCTCGGGGGTGGATTGCGCGACTGCTGCCGGTGTAGGCGCGGGGGCAGAGACGGGCGCCGGTGCGAGTGCACCGGAGGCGACGGCACGAGCCGCCTCGCCGGCGAGGACGTCGGCCATCTCGTTGTAGTGGTTGCCGACGTGGCCGCGAACCCAGCGGAAACGCACGGGCCCGGGGCGTTCGCTGATGGCGCGGTCGATGGACTGCACCAGCGCGAGGTTCTTGACGGGAGCGCCACCCGCCGTCTTCCAGCCCTTGCGCTTCCACCCGGGCAGCCACTCCGACGCGCACTTGATGGCGTACTGGGAATCGGACTCGATCAGCAGCGGATCTTCCCCGGGATGCGCGGTGATCGCTTCGAGCAGAGCCCGCAGCTCGGCGATCTGATTTGTCCCGGAGGGTTCGCCACCCGATTGGCTGGGACCCTCGTGATTGACCCATGCCCAGCCGATCGCCCCACCGGGGTTGCGGAGGCAGGATCCGTCGGTACTCACGATGATCATGGCTGGGACTTTACGTGCGCGCTCCGACATCCGCCGGTGGCGGTCGCGTTCGGAGTGGATACGCTGCATTCGATGACGGTTTCGCTGGAGGTGGTCGAGACCACCGTGACCGCGCGGCGCCCCCTGGACGTCGCCATGTCGTTGCAGCCTCTACAACGCGGCAAGGGCGACCCCTGCCACCGCCGGACGGCCGACGGCTCGATCTGGCGGACGTCGGTGCAGAAGTCGGGCCCGGTCACCTATCGCATCACCCAGATCGACCGCCACTCGGTGCGCTGTCAGGCGTGGGGTGCGGGCGCCCACGAGTTGTCCGCCGGACTGGGCCGCCTCATCGGCGACCACGACGACTGCGCGGACTTCGCCCCCGACCATCCGATCCTCGTCGAGGCCCACCGCCGATTCCCGCACCTGCGCCTCGGCCGCACCGACCGGGTGATGGAGGCCCTCGTGCCCGCGATCCTCGAGCAGCGTGTGCACGGCATCGCCGCGTTCGCGTCGTGGCGGCGCCTCGTGTGGAAGTTCGGTGGGCCCGCTCCCGGGCCCGCTCCGGACGGGATGAGGCTGCCCCCGACCGCGGACGTGTGGCGGCGGGTTCCGTCCTGGGAATTCCACCGGGCCAACGTCGACCCCAGCCGGTCCCGGACGATCGTCCGCTGCGCGCAGGTCGCCGACCGGCTCGAGAAGATCGTCGACCTCCCTCGCGAGGAAGCGAATCGCCGGCTGATGTCCATTCCCGGCGTCGGGATCTGGACGGCGGCCGAGGTGTCGCAGCGTGCGCTGGGCGACCCCGACGCCCTGTCGGTCGGCGATTATCACCTGGCCGCGGTGGTGGGGTGGTCGCTGCTCGGCAAGCCCCTCGACGACGCCGAGATGGTGGAGTACCTGGCCCCGCTTCAGCCGCACCGCCATCGCGCCGTGCGACTGCTGGAGGTGAGCGGACACGCCGTCAAACCCAAGTTCGGGCCCCGCACGGCGCTCGTCGACCACACCTGGCACTGACCCGGCATTCGCGGAGACCCCCCACGCGTTTCCCGTACCCATGAACACCTGTTCAAGTGTTCATACGAGAAACTAGACTTCGAAGGATCAGCTGCCGGCCGGAGGAGTCGCCGTGGAACCTGTGGCAATGCACATGAGCGACGGCCTGATCAATGCGCCGACCTCACTGCTGTTCGTCGTCGTCGCGGTGGCGGGACTGTCGATCGCCGCGTGGCGCGCGCGCTCGGAACTCGACGAACGCACCGCACCGATGGCCGGTCTCGTGGCGGCCTTCATCTTCGCGGTCCAGATGGTCAACTTCCCGATCCTTCCCGGTGTGAGCGGACACCTCCTCGGCGGCGCGCTCGCCGCCATCCTCGTCGGCCCCTACACCGGGATGCTGTGCGTCTCGATCGTGCTGATCGTGCAGGCCCTGCTGTTCGCCGACGGTGGGCTGACAGCGCTGGGAGCGAACATCACCAACATGGCGATCATCGGCGTGGTCGTCGGCTACGGCGTCGCGGTGGCCCTGCGTCCGCTCGTCGTGCGACAGCAGCGACTGCGCCTCCGCGTCCTCGGCGGGCTCGCGTTCGCCGCGGCACTGTGCGGAACGGTGGCGGCGTCGATGGGCTTCGTCCTCGAGTACGCGATCGGCGGTCATGCGACGTCCGGAGATTCGACTTCACTGGGCGCGGTGGCGGCGTACATGCTCGGGGCGCACGTGCTGATCGGCATCGGTGAAGGCCTCATCACCGCCGTCACGGTGACGGCCGTCGCGAAGGCGCGCCCCGACCTCGTGTACCTGCTGCGGACGGCACCCCGACGAGTCGAGGTGCGGGCATGAGCACGTCGTCGCCGGTCTCGCTGCGCCGATTCCTCCTCGGTTTCGCGCTGGTGGCGCTGCTCGTCGCCGGCGCGGTCTCCTATCTCGCCAGCTCGAGTCCGGACGGTCTGGCCGCCGCGACCACTCGCGGGTGCGAAACCGTGGAAACCGATGCCGGGGAGACGCTCGTGGGTGACTGCATCGCCCGGAACGCGTCCGCTCATCCGTTGTCGGACTCGCCGCTCGCCGACTACACGGTGGGCGGCCGGTCGCATCTCACGGGTGTCGCGGGCGTGATCGGCGCCACCGCGACGTTCGTCGTCGCCGGTGGCCTGTTCTGGCTGCTCGCCCGCGCGCGGCGGAACCGAACGAGCCCCTGACCGTGGGAGCCGGTCACGCCCATCCGCTCTACCTCGACGGCACGTCACCCCTGCACCGGCTGCCGGCCGAGGTCGAGATCGTCTGCGCCGTCGTCTTCGTCTTCGCGGTGGTCGCGACACCACGCGAGGCGTTCTGGGCGTTCGCCGGGTATCTGGCGATCCTGCTCGTGATCTGGCGGATCGCCGGCATTCCGCTCAACTGGATCGGACCGCGGATGCTGATCGAATTGCCGTTCGTGACGCTCGCACTTCTCCTGCCGTTCGCCGAGGGCGGCGCACGCGTCACCGTCCTCGGACTGTCGCTGTCGGTCGCGGGCCTCTACGCGGCCTGGGGCATTCTCGTGAAGGGCACTCTCGGCGTCCTGGTCTCGCTGACACTCGCCGCGACGACGCCGGCCCGGGACCTGCCGTTGGGTTTGGCGCGGCTGCGCGTGCCCGCGATGCTCACCACGATCGTCGTGCTGATGCTGCGCTACCTCGATCTGCTCACCGCCGAGGTCGAGCGGATGCGCACCGCCCGGCTCTCCCGCGGCGACGACCCGCGGACGTTCCGGCAGATCGGTGCCACCGCCCGTGGCGTCGGCGGATTGTTCGTGCGTTCCTACGAGCGCGGCGAGCGCGTCCACCTGGCCATGCTGTCGCGGGGTTTCACCGGTTCGGTTCCCACTGTCGGGGCGCCGCCTGCGACCGCTGCACTGTGGCGGGCGGGGCTCGTGCCCGCAGTGTGCGCGGTGGGGATCTGTGTCACGGCGTGGGTGCTCCGATGACCGCGGCCGTGCGTCTCGAGGGCGTCTCGTTCGCGTATCCGGACGGCAGGGCCGCGCTGCACCGGATCGATCTCACGGTGCAACCCGGTGAGCGGGTAGCCGTTCTCGGTCCGAACGGGGCCGGGAAGACCACACTGATGTTGCACCTCAACGGCATTCTGACGGCCACCGAGGGCAGCGTCACCGTGGGCGGGCTGGAGCTGTCGCGGGGAGCGTCCCGGGACACGGTGCGGGAGGTCCGGCGCCGCGTCGGCATTGTCTTCCAGGACCCCGACGACCAGTTGTTCATGCCCACCGTCGCACAGGACGTCGCGTTCGGTCCGGTCAATTTCGGGATCACCGGGACCGCACTCGACGAGCGGGTGCACGACGCGCTGGCGGCCGTCGACATGACGGCACATTCCGGTCGCAATCCCGCGCACCTGTCGGTGGGTCAGCGCCGCCGCGTCGCGCTGGCGACCGTTCTCGCATGCGCCCCGGACGTCCTCGTGCTGGACGAGCCGTCGAGCAATCTCGACCCCGTCGCCCGACGCGAACTGGCCGACGTCCTCCTGGGTATCGACACCACGCACCTGCTCGTCACGCACGACCTGCCGTACGCCGCCCAGTTGTGCACGCGCGCCGTGATCCTCGACGAGGGACACCTGGTGGCCGACGGTCCGATCCTGGAACTGCTCGGCGACCCCGCGCTGCTCGCCGAGCATCGCCTCGAGTTGCCCTGGGGTTTCCGGCTTCCCGCGACCGACCCTCATTCGCCCGGCGAACGATCCGTGACACCGCCGATCGGGTAGCCCACGATGGGGAGACGAAGCTTCGCCCCGCACTCCTACCGGAGGTCCGCGATGTCCATACCCGAAGCCGACGCCGGGGCCGTGTCCCAGCGCATTTTCGACGCATCGCTCGGGGCGATCGACCTCCTCGCCGTCCATCTGGGTGACCGGCTCGGCTGGTACCGCAGTCTCGCGTCGGAAGGTCCGGCAACCGCGGACCAACTGGCGGAACGCACCTCCACCCACCCGCGGTACGCGCGGGAGTGGCTCGAACAGCAGGCCGTGTCGGGACTTCTCACGGTCGACGACTCGGAGCCGCGGACGTTCACGCTTCCGGCCGGCGCCGCCGAAGTGCTCACCGACGAGCAGAGTCTCAACTATCTTGCACCGCTGGCGCGGATCTTCGTCGCCGCGACCACGCAGATGCCCGCGTTGCTGGAGGCGTACCGCACGGGCGGCGGTGTGGGATGGGCGCAGTACGGCACGGATGCCCGTGAGTCGCAGGCCGACATGAATCGGCCGTGGTACGAGCAGGTTCTTCCCGGTGCGCTGGCATCGGTTCCCGAGGTCGACGCATTGCTGCGGACGCCCGGCGCCGCCATCGCCGACATCGGATGCGGCGGCGCGTGGTCCACGATCGCACTCGCGCGCGCCTACCCGGACGCCAGACTCCACGGCTACGACATCGACACCGCGACCGTCGAACTCGCGAGGTCCAACGTGCGCGAGCGGCCGGATGTCGCCGATCGGATCACGATCACCGAATCGGATGCGGCGGGAATTCCCGAAAGCACCTATACCGCGGCGTTCGCGTTCGAATGCATCCACGACATGCCGGCGCCCGTCGATGTACTGTCCGCGGTTCGGAAGGCCCTGGTTCCCGGTGGCGCGATGATCGTGATGGACGAGGCGGTGGACGACGAGTTCTCCGCGCCGGGAAGCGACGTCGAGCGGCTGATGTACGGATTCAGCCTCACCGTGTGTCTTCCCGACGGCATGAACCACACACCCAGCGCGGGCACCGGAACGGTCATGCGCCCGAGCACATTGCGCAGCTACGCCGAGGCGGCCGGTTTCGGCACCATGGACATCCTTCCCATCGAGGATTTCGGGTTCTTCCGGTTCTACCGGCTCACGGTGTAATCCCTGCACCGCCACCCCGATACGCACGTATTTTGCGGAAAGGCCGAAAACTGAGGCATCCGAAGGGGGAAGATGTCTGCAGTAGGCAGGTTACGGACGCTTTCGCCGGTCGGGGCAAGTGAAGCGCCAGGTCGAACCAGATTTGTCGTTTGTCATCCGCTACTACGCATGGGAAACACCATGAAACTGCATAGAGTGACAGCACCGGCAGCGCTGCTGATCGCCACCCTGTGTGTCGGAATGGGTACCGCGTATGCCGCCCCCACTCCCGCCGACCAGGCCGTCATCTCGCACACCAGCCTGAGCGCCGACGGCCGATCGGTCGGTACGGCACTCGACGCCGGGCACTTCACCCTGTCGCGGACGGCCGCCGCCGTCGACATCGTCAACGATTCGGGCACCCCGGTGGGCACGATCCCCCTGCGCTATTCGATCGCCGGTGTGCAGTTCGCGATCGATCCGCTCATCACCGACGCCGGCCGGTTCCTGAACCTGACACCCACGACGACCCCTGTCGCGGGAACCCTCGCCCTCACCCCGGTCGACAGGGATTCGGCGTACAACAACATGGTCGAGCAGCTGCAGATCGGTTGGAACAACGGCGGCGGGACCGCGACCGCGATCGGCGCAGGCATCGGATTCGTCGTCGGGTGCATCTTCCTCATCCTCGGCGGGTGCCTCCCCGGTGCCGCGGTAGGCGCAGCGATCGGCGCCGTCACGGGTATCAGCAACGCGAACCCCGCTGCGCCACCAGCGGTTTACGAATTCCTCGGAACCCCGTAGCGGGGCTTTCCGTCCGACTCCGAAGACGATTTCGGGAGGGCTATGGGTTAGTTCGCACACGGGGAGCATCACCGCGCACCCACATATGCATGTAGCCGTTCCGGTTTTCCAGCGAATATGGTCCACGCACAACGATGTTCGGTGCACTCAGGTGGGGGCCGTGTTCGTCCTACGACATGGTGGGAATTTCCATGAAACTCTTGAAAACTCTGGCATTGTCCATATTCGTCGTCTCCGCGATGGCCGTCGGGGCGGGCACTGCGTATGCCGATCCCGCACCTCAGGGAATCGACTGGTCACAGCCGCTGATGACTCCTGCGGCCGACGGCGGCAGCAGCCAGGTGGCCGAACAGTTCTTCCCGGAGAACGAAGTGAAACAGGACGCCTTCGACAAGATGACCAACGAGATCAATACCGGTTGGAACAACGCGGGCCTGCAGGGCATGGCGATCGGTTCCAACGTGGGCATGGCCATCGGGTGCGTGTCGATCTTCCCCAACTTCATCGCCGGCTGCATCGTCGGCGCAGTGGTCGGCACCATCGCCGGCGCCGTCATCGGCATCGGTGTGGGTAATCCCAACGCACAGCCGGCCGTAGAGCAGTTCTTCGCCACACCCTGAGCGAAGAGCGAGCTGCAGCCCCGGCCTCACTCGGGCCGGGGCTGCGGCGCGTCGTCAGCCGACGACGCCCTGGTCACGCATCGTCGCGATATCTTCCGCCGACCAGCCCAGTTCACCGAGGATCCGATCGGTGTGCGCGCCGAGCGCGGGCACGTCACCCATCCGCATCTCCACGTCGGAAAACGTCATCGGGGGCAGCATCGCCCTGATCGGCCCGGCCTCGGTTCCGATGTCACGCCAGCGGTCGCGCTGATCCAGCTGCGGATGGTCGATCAACCCGCCCATGTCGTTGAGCTCCGCCGCCGGGATCCCGGAGTCCGCGAGCGCCTGGTCGAGAGCCGCGCTCGTGAACCGTTGAGTCTCCTCGGCGACGAGGGCGTCCACCTCGGCGCGGTGCTGCACACGCAGCATATTGGTCGCGAACCGGGGATGGTCGGCGAGTTCTGGTCGCTTGAACACGTCGGTCACCAGTTGCCGCCACCCGCGGTCGTTCTGGACACCGATGAGGATCTGTCCGTCGAGGGTCGGGTACGAGTCGTACGGGACGATCGCCGCATGACCGAGCCCGACACGCGGGATCTGCTTGTCGGCGTACATCTTCATGTACATCGGGTGGCCCAGCCACTCCGCGGTCGCGTCGAACATCGACACGTCGATCCGCGCCCCCACTCCGGTGCGCGACCGCCGGAACAGGGCGCCGAGGACGGACGTCATCGCATACATTCCCGCCGCGATGTCGGACACCGGGACACCCGTCTTGGTCGCGGTGTCGGGGGTGCCGGTCACCGAGATCATCCCCGTTTCGGCCTGGACCAGCATGTCGTACGCCTTGCGTTCGCGCCGCGGCCCCGCCGACCCGTAGCCGGACATGTTCACGACGATCAGTTCCTCGTGCTCGGCGCGCAACTCGTCGGCGCCGAACCCCAGCCGGTCGGCGGCATCGGGGGCGAGATTCTGGATGAAGACGTCGGCCTTCGCGATCAGCTTCGCGACGGTGTCCCGGCCCACCTCGGACTTCAGGTCGACGCCGAGCGATTCCTTCGACCGATTCAGCCACACGAAATGCGACGCCTGCCCGAACACCGCGTCGTCGTAGTTGCGGGCGAAGTCGCCCTCGCCGACGCGCTCGATCTTGATGACCCGCGCGCCCATGTCCGCGAGATGGCGGGTGGCGAGCGGGGCGGCCACGGCCTGCTCGAGTGCCACGACGGTGATGCCGTCGAGCGGCAGCAGTCCGGGGTCGTTCTCCATGTCGGGATTCACCTTTTCTCTTCGGCCCCCGTGTGATTGTGGTAGTGCGTGGCCCCGATCGTGTGCAGCAGTTCGTGCACGGTGTCGTCGGTGAGCCGGTACCGCATCGAGCGACCGTCCCGCGTCGCCGACACCCACCCCTGGTTGCGGAGCAGTCGCAGAGCGTGCGAAACGGCGGTGCCGGTCATGTCGAGTGCCGCGGCCAGGTCGCCGACGCAGATGTCGGGGGCGTGGTGCAGACACAGCAGCAGTCGGAGGCGGTTGCCGTCCGACAGCAGTTCGAACCGGTTGGCCCAGCCGTCGATGTCGGGGGTGTGCAGTGCCGCCGCAGCACGCTGAACATCCTCGGGGTTCAGGGCGGGGGTGGCGGCCATCACGCCAGTCTACAAACGCCGCGAGGCCACTCGGTCGGGCATCCATAGGCGATTCCTCACTGTCCGTTCGGCTCTGT
Source organism: Rhodococcus sp. A14 (assembly GCF_011603105.1). Lineage (NCBI taxonomy): Bacteria > Bacillati > Actinomycetota > Actinomycetes > Mycobacteriales > Nocardiaceae > Rhodococcus > Rhodococcus sp. A14. Next base: position 82,494 of record NZ_JAAOQS010000009.1, read on the forward strand.
GACTTTGTTTCCGCACTCACGCGGGTGGTCGACTGGCAGCACGCGTCACCCGGTTCCCGGCGGCGTCGACGAGTCATCGAGGAGCGTGATGTGAGCGGTCTGCATCTACCCCAGCGTGTGCGGCACCATGCCGCAGAGCGGCCCGGAGCACCGGCAGTGACGTGCGGTGACACCACGCTGACGTACGCGGAGCTCGACTGGCGGACCAATCGGATCGCAACCGCGCTGTCGGCGTTGACCTCCGACGGCGGCCGGGTCGGGGCACTGCTCCGGATGCGCACCGAGGGTGTCGAGGCGTTCGTGGCCGCCGCCAAGTCGGGGCTGGTGTTCGTCCCGCTCAACTGGCGACTCCCGGCGGCCGAGGCAGCCGCGATCGCGGTCGATGCCGAGCTCCAGGTGCTGATCGTCGAATCCGAATTCGCTGCCGCCGCGGACGCCGTTCGCGGCGCGCTCCCGAGTGTGGTCGTGGTGGTCGTCGACGCGGCCGACGGCGACGTTCTTCCGCGCGGCACCTGGACGTGGGACCGGCTGGTCACTTCGGGCACCGCCACCGATCCGGGTCTCGGGGACGACCCCGACGCCGAGGTGCTGCAGCTCTACACATCGGGCACGACGGGTTTCCCGAAGGGCGTGGTGGCGACGCATCGCAACCTGCACAACGAGCCGGAGGGCCTGCTGATCTACCGCTGGAAGCCCGGCTCGGTGGCGCTCGACGCCATGCCGCTGTTCCACATCGCGGGTGCCGGCTGGTTGAGCACGTGTCTGTCGGCGGGCGTCCACGTGGTGCTGCTCGGCGCGTTCGACGCCCGGCGGGTCGCCGAACTCATCGAACGGCATCGGATCACCCACGCCTTCCTGGTTCCGTCGACCATTCAGATGCTCCTCGACGTGCCCGACCTCGACCGCTACGACGTGTCGGGCCTCGAACTGGTCGCCTACGGTTCGGCGCCGATCACCACCACTCTGCTCCGGCGGGCGATCGATCGCCTCGGCTGTGGATTCGTGCAGCGCTACGGCATGACCGAGACGACAGGCTCGGTCACCGCCCTCGCTGTAGAGGACCATGACCCGTCCGGACTCCGTGCGCACCTGCTGCGTTCCGCCGGCAAGCCCATGCCCGGTGTCGAGGTCGAGATCCGGGACGTGGTGACCGGCGCCCGGCTTCCGGTGGGCGTGTCCGGGGAGATCGTGTGCCGCTCACGCAACAACGTCGCGGGCTACTGGCGGCGGCCGGACGAGACCGCGCAACTGCTCACCCCCGACGGTTTCCTGCGCACCGGCGACGCCGGGCACATAGACGGGGAGGGCTACCTGTTCGTCACCGACCGGGTGAAGGACATGATCATCACGGGAGGCGAGAACGTGTACCCGATCGAGGTCGAATCGGTGCTCGCCGAGCATCCGGCGGTGGCCGAGGTGGCGGTGGTCGGCGTGCCGCACCGGACGTGGGGTGAGTCCGTGACGGCGGTCGTCCGGCTCGTCGATCCGTCGAACCAACCGGACGAGCAGGACCTGATCGCGTTCACCGCCGCCCGGCTCGCGTCGTACAAGAAGCCGCGGGAGATCGTCTACGTCGCCGAACTTCCGCGAGGAGCGAGCGGCAAGATCCTCAAACGCACCCTGCGCGAGGGGCTCCGCGCCACGGAGGTGCCGTCGTGATCGTCACCGAAGACGTCGGTACCGTCCAGCGCGAGGCGTGGGCCCTCGGCGTCCTGCCGCCGGTCGAGCAGGTACGCCCCGGATTGTGGTCGATCCCGGTGCCGATGCCGCGAAACCCGTTGCGCTACGTCCTGATCTACGCGCTCGCGCTGCCCGACGGCCTCGCCCTGATCGACGCGGGCTGGGATTCCGAGGAGTCGTGGCGAGCCCTCGTCGACGGCATCGCCCAGACGGGGCACCACGTCACCGACGTCCGGTACGCCGCCGTCACCCACCTGCATCCCGACCACTTCGGTCTTGCGCCCCGGCTGCGGGAGGTCAGTGGGGCCGCGCTCGCGATGCACAGCGCGGATGCCGCACTGCTCGGCCACCATTCGCCGGAGGACACCACCGCCGACGAACAACTGTGGAACACCCAGCTCGCCCAACTCGGGGCGCCCACCGACATCCTCGCGGCCGCCCGCGTCGATCTCGTTCGGCTGGGGGCAGGCGAATCCATGGACATCGTGCTCGGTGACGGGACTCCCCTGGACCTGCCCGGCTGGGATCTGCGGGCGGTCTGGACCCCGGGGCACACTCCCGGTCATCTGACCTTCGTCGACGACACCCACGGATTGATGTTCAGCGGCGACCACATGTTGCCGCGCATCAGTCCCAACATCTCGACGGTCCCCGGCGAGCTGGAGAACCCGCTGCACCGTTACCTGCTGTCGCTGCACGCCACCACCTCCATGCCCGACGGCGAAGTGCTGCCGGCCCACGAGTACCGCTTCCGGGGGATCGCCGACCGTGCCCGGCAACTGATGGGTCATCACGAGGAACGCTTCGCCGAGATCGTCCAGACTCTGGGCGTGCACCCCGAATCGACGGCGTGGGAGATCTCGCACCACATCTCGTGGTCGCGGCCGTTCGAATCCATGTCCGACCGCCTGCTCCGCCTCGCGGTCCGCGAAACCCATGCCCACCTGCTCGTTCTGGCCGACCGCGGGAGCATCCGCTCACTCGGCGGGCACCCCGAACGCTGGACCCCGACACCGTAAGGAAGACACCCCATGAGCGTGGTTCTCACCGAATTCTCCGATGGCGTCGCCGTCATCACCCTGAACCGGCCGGAGGCGAAGAACGCCGTCGACCTCGAGGTCGCCAAGGCGCTTGCCGCCGCGATCGACGAGTTCGAGGCGCGGCCCGACCTGACGATCGCGATCCTGACCGGCGCCGGGGGAACGTTCTGCGCGGGCATGGATCTGAAGGCGTTCACCCGCGGGGAGCGGCCGTCGCTGCCCGGCCGTGGCTTCGGCGGCATCACGGAGGCCCCGCCGACGAAGCCGCTGATCGCCGCGGTGGAGGGCTGGGCGCTGGCCGGCGGCTGCGAATTGGCGCTGTCGGCCGATCTGATCGTGGCCGCCCGCGACGCCAAGTTCGGCATCCCCGAGGTCAAGCGCGGGCTCGCCGCCGCCGCAGGCGGTCTGCTGCGACTGCCGAAGGTGCTGCCGTACCCGATCGCGATGGAGATGGCGATCACCGGCGATCCCCTCACCGCCGACGTGGCGCACGCGCATGGACTGGTCAACCGGCTCACCGAGCCCGGGCAGGCCCTCGGCACCGCCCGCGAACTGGCGGCACGGGTCGCCGCCAACGGTCCCCTCGCGGTGCGCGCCACCAAGCAGGTCGTCGCGATGTCCGCCAACTACACCGATCCCGACGCGTTCGCCGGGCAACGCCGCTTTCTCGATCCGGTGTTCGCTTCCGAGGACGCCCAGGAGGGTGCGCGCGCGTTCGCGGAGAAGCGCCCGCCGGTGTGGCGTGGCCGCTAGCCGCGTGATCGGCGCAGCCCGCATCACGGCTTCCGTACGATGACCGCGTGGACCTGCATCTCGTCACCTACTTCGTCGCGGTAGTCGATCACGGCGGGATCACCAGGGCCGCACAGTCCCTCTACATCTCGCAACCGTCGCTTTCGCAGGCGATCCGCACACTCGAACGCCGCCTCGGTGTCACCCTGTTCGACCGCACCGGGCGGCGTCTCGAGCTGACCGAGGACGGTCGTACCCTCGACGTCGCCGCCCGGCGCATCCTCGCCGACGTCGAGCGGGCCAAGGCCAAGGTCGCCGCCGTGCGCGAACTCGTGTCCGGCCGCGTCGACGTCGTCACCTACGCGGCGTTCTCGATCGATCCGATCGTCGACCTGGTGCGCCGGTTCCGTGAGCAGTACCCCCGGGTGACGGTCCGCATCATCGACGCCGACGGTCCCACCGGCGTCCTCGGCGCCTTGCGCCGCGGCGAGGCCGAGCTCGGGGTGATCGACCTGTCCGTCGACCACAGTGCGCTGCGCTCGGTTCCCATCGGCGACCAGGAGCTGGTACTCGCCCTGCCCGGCGTCCTCGCCGAGACCCTTCCCGATCCGGTGCCCCGCTCGGCCGTCCGCGACATTCCGCTCGTTCAGGATCTCGGGGACAAGAGCGACGCGGCGCTGATCTCCGATCTCGTCGGCGAGCCCGCGAACGTCGTCATCGACTGCACGCATCCGGGCGCCACGTGGGAGCTGGTGATGCGCGGCGCGGGGGCCACCGTCCTCCCCCGCCTGGTCGCCGAGGAACAGTTGCGCGGGGTCTCGATCCGGTCGATGACGCCGAAGCTGACCCGCCCCGTCGGCCTCGTGCAGCGGTCCGGTCCGGGATCACCCGCGGCCTCGGCGTTCGTCGCGATCGCGCAGTCCACCCGAACACCGGCACCCGAGTGAGGAACTGAGCACATGGAGTTGCGCCAGGTCGAGTATTTCCTTGCCGTCGTGGAACACGAAGGCATCAACGGGGCCGCTGCGTCGCTCGGCGTCGCACAGCCCACCATCTCGCAGGCGCTGCGCGGGCTCGAGCGGGAACTGGGTGTGCAACTGTTCCACCGCATCGGCCGGGGCATGGTGCTCAGCGCCGCAGGGCGCAGCATGGTCGGGCCGAGCAGGCAGATCCTGCGCGACGTCACCGCCGTCGAGGACCTCCTCGCCACCTCCGACGGGGCACTCGCCGGCCGACTGGACATCATGGCGTTTCCGGCGTTGGCGATCGGGCCCCTCGTCGACCTCGTCACCGAATTCCGGCGGACCCACCCGAAGGTGATGGTCCGGTTGGGTGAATTGAAAGACGAGGCACAGGCCGGGTCGCTGATCGAGGACGGCCACTGCGAATTCGTGGTGGCGCACCTCCCGCTCGACGACGCCCGCCTGGACGTCCTCGAACTCGGCGAACAGGAGTACTGGCTCGTGTACCCGCCGGGCACCGACGTGCCGGACGGTCCCGTTCCGCTCGCCGCACTCCCCGACATCCCGATGGTCTTCGTCCCCCGCGGCCACTCCGTCGCCAACGAGATCGAGGAATCGATCCGTCACGCCGGGGCACGCCCGACCCTCGCGGCGCTGTCCGATCACCGCGAGGCGCGACTTCCCCTGGTGCTCGCGGGAATCGGCGGAACCCTGCTGGAACGGTCGATCGCGGAGGCGGCCCAGGACCGTGCGGTGGTCCGCCGCGCGGAGCCGACGATCGCCCGCACCTTCGGGCTCGCATTCGATCCCGACATGCTCTCCCCGGTCGGGCACGCGTTCGTCGAACTCGTGCGGGCGGAAGGTTACAGCGCGAGCAGGTAGCTTTTTGCCGCGGCGTACTCGGAGACGAGCCGGTCGACGAGTTCCGCCGTCGGTTGCACGGAGCGCACGGTGCCGATCCCCTGTCCGGACCCCCAGATGTCGCGCCACGCCTTCGTTTTGGCGGTTCCGTCGCGGAAGCTCATGGCGGACGGGTCGGAGTGGGCGAGGTCGTTCGAGTCGAGTCCGGCGGCCTCGATGCTGCCGCGCAGGTAGTTGCCGTGCACGCCGGTGAACAGGTTGGAGTAGACGATGTCGGACGCGGTGGAGTCGACGATCATCTGCTTGTAGCCCTGGTCCGCGTCGGCCTCTTCGGTGGCGATGAACGCGGAGCCGATGTAGGCGAGGTCGGCGCCTGCGGCCTGCGCGGCGAGGACCGAGCGGCCGTGGGCGATGGAGCCCGACAACAGGACCGGCCCGTCGAACCATTCGCGGATCTCCTGGATCAACGCGAACGGCGACAGGGTGCCCGCGTGTCCGCCGGCACCGGCCGCGACGGCGATGAGGCCGTCGGCGCCCTTCTCCACGGCCTTCTTCGCGAACGTGTTGTTGATGACGTCGTGGAGGACGATGCCGCCGTAGCTGTGGATGGCCTCGTTGACGTCGGCGCGGGCGCCGAGGGACGTGATGACGATCGGGACCTGGAACTCGACGATGGTGGCGAGGTCCTCGTCGAGACGGTCGTTGCTCTGGTGGACGTTCAGGTTGACCGCGTACGGCGCGGACGGGGTCTCGGGGTTGTTGGCGTCGTGCTTGGCGAGGGCTTCGGTGATGCGGGTGAGCCATTCCCGCAACACCGGCTGCGGGCGGGCGTTCAGGGAGGGGAACGATCCGACGATGCCCGACGTCGACTGGGCGATCACCAGGTCGGGACCCGAGACGATGAACATCGGGGAGGCCACAGCCGGCAGGCGCAGGCGATCGGACAGCACGGAGGGTAGAGACATCGGTTCTCCTGATGAGGGGGAGTCTTCTGATGCAAGCACTTTCAGGTACCGACCAGTTCAGCACGCAGTCCGGGCGTGGACAAAGATACATCGCCGATGGTCCGGTTAATCGGAACCTATGACGCTCGGCGGTAACCATAGGTTTGACCTCATCCGGTGTATCCCAGAACGACATTGCGGCGGAGCGTCCCCGGTGATCGACTGGCTGGGCGGCACGGCGTCGACCACTCCGGCGTGCGCCGAGAACCGCGCCGACGTCTGGAGCCGCGTATGAGCATCGAAACCGTCACCTCGAACACGGGCACCGAATCCGCCGAACGCGACGTTCTGATCAGCCGGGACGGCGCGGTCGCGACGATCACCCTGAACCGGCCCACACGGCGCAACGCCATGACCCTCGACTCGTGGATCGCGTTGCGCGAGGCGCTCGGCGAACTCGCCCTCGACGACGCCACCCGCGTCGTGGTCCTCACCGGCGCAGGCAGCGACTTCTGCACCGGCGCAGACCTCGACAAGCGCACACCCATGCACCCGCTGAACCGCATGCGTCAGATCAATGCGACGGCACTGGCAGTCGCCGAGTTCCCCAAGCCACTGATCGCGAAGGTTCGCGGCTACGCCGTGGGAGCCGGCTGGAACCTGGCGCTGCTGTGCGACCTGCTCATCACCTCGCGCGACGCGCAGTTCAGCCAGATCTTCGCCAAGCGCGGCCTGTCGGTGGATTTCGGCGGCTCGTGGCTCCTGCCGCGCATGGTGGGACTGCACCGCGCGAAACGTCTGGTCATGCTCGCCGAGATGATCGACGCCGAGCAGGCGGATGCGCTGGGACTGGTCAGCGAGCTCGTCGAGCCGGACGAACTGGACGCCACGGTCGCCCGGTTCGCCACCCGTCTCGCGGCGGCACCGACGGTGGCCGTCATGCAGTCGACGCGACTGATCGAGGACGGCACGACGTCGTCGCTGCGGGACGCACTCGAGAACGAGGCGCGTTCGCAAGCGGTCAATTTTGCAACCGACGCTCCGGCCGCACTACGCGCATTCATCGAGAAGCGTCCCCCTGCGTTCAGCGGGGAGTGGCAGGTGCAGCAACCGTGATCGTCGGGCCGTCGATCGCACAGAAGCTGTGGCACAGCCGAGTGACGATCCGCGGCCCGCGTTCGGGATCGAACCACCGATCTATGTGCGCCCAGTGATAAGGGTGGGTCATATACGGCCCGAGCAGCCCGTCCAGGTTCGCGTACTCCTGCTCCCAGACGTGGGTCCACCGCGCGGAACCGGCCGATTCGTGCACCCAGCTCAGCTGCGAGGTCCCGATCGTGCGGACGTGGAGGTGCGCGATCACGTCTCCCCCGTTGATTCCGCCGGGCAGGGCCGGTGTCACGAGAACGCGCCGAGCCCGGGGAGCAGCGGCCTCACGCAATCGGCCGGCCAACACCGCACCGGTGGAGGCATCTGTGTCGGCGACGAGGTGAACGAGCTTGGTCACCTTGAACATCGGTCATCGCCTCCACATCCGCGGGCGAGCAGGAGACGGTGCGACGCCGGGTGGTGAGGAACTCGTCGGCGTCGGCCCACCAGTTGAGCACCTGTGCATCGTGGCGTGCGAGAAGGCTCTGCTGCCACCACGCGCGAGCGCCCCACAGAGTTGCTTCCACCCAGCGGGAGGAAAACGCTAGGTCGTCGCGGCGGCGAGTTGCTCGCGCAGCTTCGTCTTGAGGATCTTCCCGGCCGCCGACGTCGGCAGCTGCTCGACCACCACGACGTCGCGTACCTTCTTGTACGGCAGCACCCGCTCGGCGACGAACGCGGACACCGCATCCGGATCGATCGTCACGTCCGGCATCGGCACCACGAACGCCACCGGCTCCTGGCCGACGCTGCCGGCCTCCCTGCCGACGACGGCAGCCGAGGACACGTCCGGGTGCGAGACCAGAATCTCCTCGAGCTCACGCGGATACACGTTGTAGCCCTTGTAGATCAGCATGTCCTTGGTGCGGTCGCAGATGAACAGGTACCCGTCCTCGTCCAGGTAGGCGATGTCGCCGGTGTCGAGCCAGCCGTCGACGTACTGCTGCGCCGTGATCTCCGGATGGTTCAGGTAGCCGTCCGTGACCTGCGGGCCGCGGACCCACAGCTTGCCGCGGGTGCCGGCCTCCAGTAGGGCACCGGAGTCGTCCTGGGCACGAATCTGCACCTCCGTGTCGAACACCGGCAGCCCCACGCTGCCGAGCTTGTACGCGACGGAACCGGTCAACGGCGCGGAGGCGACCAGGCAGGTGCCCTCGGTCAGCCCGTACCCCTCGACCACGCTCGCCGACGGGAACGCCCGACCCAGCGCCTCGAGGGTCACATGATCGATCGGCGCCGCACCCGACGACACGACCCGCACCGAGTCGGTGTCGCGAACGGCGGCGTCGGGGTGGGTGGCGACGGCATGCCACATCGCCGGACTGCCGGTGATGTACGTGGCGCGGTGCGTCTCGATCAACTCCAGCATGCGGCCCGGCTCGAACCGTCCGGCGAACACCTGCGTCGCCCCGCACAGCAGCAGGAACGACATGTTGATCAGCGCGTGGGCGTGGAACAGCGGCGACACGACGACGGTCGCTCCGGCGCCGGGCATCACACCGCGGTCCCCGAGACTCTCGACGGGTCGCAGTTCGATCCCGCCGTCGGCGGTGGCGCGCACCTCGTGACCCGCACGCCAGGCGATCATCTGGGTCACGTTTGCGAGGACGTTGCGGTGCAGCACCCGGACACCTTTGGACAACCCGGTGGTGCCGCCCGTGTAGGCGAGGTGGGCGACGTCGTCCCCGGACACCTTCGGGGTGAACGGTGCGGTGGCGTACCCGCGGACGAACTCCTCGAACCCGAACTGACCGCGACCGACACCCGCGGGGAGTCCGGCCACCACGATGGTGCGGACGGTGGTGCCGCTCGCCGCCTCGGTGAGGGTGTCCAGTTGTGCGGGCTGGGTGACGGCGGCGACCGCCGCCGTGTCGACGATCTGCGAGCGCAGGCCGGGGCCGGGCTGCAGCGGGTTGACCAGGGTGACGGTCGCGCCGGCCCGCAGTGCGCCGTAGTAGGCCACGACGAATTCGATGCAGTTGCCGAGATGCAGGAGCACCACGTCACGCTCGGTCACCCCCGCGTCCCGCAGGGCGGCGGCGAACGCGCCCGACCGCTGGTCGAGTTCGCGGTAGGTGCACACCGTGTCGCCGTCGACCACCGCGGCCTTGTCTCCGTACAGGTCCGCCATGCCGGACGGGAACGCCGCCAACGTCAGGTCGGGGTAATGCAGTACCGGTGCAGCAGAATTCACGTTCGGTCCCTTACTCGTCAGCGAGGTGCCATGCGGATGGCACCGTCCAGGCGGATGGTCTCGCCGTTGAGGTAGCCGTTCTCGAGGATCTGGCAGGCGAGCTGCCCGAACTCACTGGGCTTGCCCAGACGCGACGGGTTGGGCACCGACTTCTCCAGCGACGCGCGCACATCGTCGCGCAGCCGGGCGAGGAGCGGGGTGTCCATGATTCCCGGGGCGATGGTGCACACCCGGATGTTGCGGCTGGCGAGGTCGCGGGCCGCGGTGACCGTCATGCCCACGATGCCGGCCTTCGATGCGGTGTAGTTGATCTGGCCGATCTGGCCTTCGAATGCGGCGACGGACGCCGTCAGCACGACCGCGCCGCGCTCGCCGTCGATCTCCTCCTGCCGCGCGATCCGTTCCGCTCCGAGGCGCAGGGCATTGAACGAGCCGACGAGGTTGAGCCGGATCACGAACTCGAAGTCCTCGACGGAACCTGCCTTGCCGTCGGAGTCGAGGATGCGCATTCGGCGGCCGGCCCCGGCGCAGTGCACGATGCCGCGCAGGCCACCGCGGTCGTCGGCGACGTCGAGGGCGGCCGCGAACTGCTCGGAATCGGTGACGTCGGCGGGAGCGAACTGGGCGGCGCTGCCCAATTCCTTCGCCGCCGCCTCACCGTCGGAGTTCGGGAGGTCGATGAGTGTGACCTGAGCGCCTGCGTCGACGAGGCGGCGTGCCGTCGCGAGTCCGAGACCGGATGCGCCGCCGGTGACCGCGGTCGAGATTCCCTTGAGTTCCATCGTGCGGGGGTTCCCTTCGAAAAGTGTTGTCGGATCAGAGAAGTTCGAGAATGGTGGCGTTGGCGAGGCCGCCCGCCTCGCACATGGTCTGCAGTCCGTACCGAATTCCGTTGTTCCGCATGTGGTGGACGAGTCGGGTCATGAGGATCGCGCCGGACCCGCCGAGCGGGTGACCGACTGCGATGGCGCCGCCGAGCGGGTTCAGCCGGTCCGTCGCGGCGCCGGTCTCCGCCTGCCACGCCAGCGGGACGGGGGCGAAGGCCTCGTTCACCTCGAACGCGCCGATGTCGTCGATCTTCAGTCCGGACCGGGTCAGTGCCTTCTCCGTCGCGGCGATGGGTCCGGTCAGCATGATCACCGGGTCGTCGCCGGCGACGGCGCAGGTGTGGATGCGGGCCATCGGGGTCAGACCGAGTTGCGCGGCCTTCTCGCTCGTCGTGACGAGCAGTGCACCGGCGCCGTCGGAGATCTGCGAGGAGTTGCCGGCGTGGATCACGCCGTCCTCCTTGAACACAGTCTTCAGCTTGCCGAGAGATTCGAGTGTGCCGCCGCGGCGGATCCCTTCGTCCCCGGCGAGGACGTCGGAGAGCGGTGCGAGTTGCCCGTCGAATGCGCCCCGGTCCGCGGCGTGCGCAGCGAGCTCGTGGGATCGCAGCGAGTACTCGTCCAGCACCTGACGGGAGAGCCCCCACTTCGCGGCCATCATCTCGGCGCCGGTGCCCTGGCTGAACCCGTCGACGCCGTACCGGTCGAGGACGGCCGCCGGGAAGTGTTCACCGTTCTTGCTCGCGCTGCCCATGGGAACCCGGCTCATGGACTCCACACCACCGGCGACGACGACGTCCTCGTGGCCGGCGATGACGGCGGCGGCGGCGAAGCTCACGGCCTGCTGGCTCGATCCGCAGGCCCGGGTGAGCGTGGTGCCCGGAACCGTCTCCGGCCAGCCGGCGGCGAGGACGGCGGTGCGGGCGACGTTGCCTGCCTGCTCCCCCACCTGGCTGACACAGCCCCAGACGACGTCGCCGATCTCCTCCGGGGAGAGACCGGTGCGCGCCACGAGGGCCTCGAGGACGTGCGCCGACAGATTGGCGGGGTGGATTCCGGACAGGGAACCGCCACGCCGCCCGATGGGCGTGCGGACGGCGTCGACGATCACTGCATCGCGCATGGTGTGTTCCTTCGATCTGAGGGGGTCACTCGAATCAATCACGGGCGATGTCGTCAGCACAACGACTTTCGGCCGATCACAGGGTTAGTTCGTGCCTATGTCCGCAGCGTCGCCCCGGACGAGTTTCTTGTCGCGCTCGGGGTTCGCGAAGACCAGGGCGCCGACGGCGCAGACGGCGGCGACGAGGCCGAGCGACTGGAACGCGGTGGCGTAACCCTCGGCGGGCGAGGCAGCCGCGTCGACGATCAGACCCGTCGCGTAGGGGGCGACGAGGCCGCCGATCGCCATGACGGCGAGGAAGACGCCCAGGGTGCCCGCGGTCTGACGGGGCGGGCAGATCTCCGAGATCGCCGCGTTGAGCAACGGGAACACCGACGCGGCGAAGCCGTAGCCGACGGAGACGACGAGGACGGCGACAGCGGGTGCGGTGATGGACGGGAGTGCCAGCAGGATCGCTCCGCAGATCAGCACCCCGACGGCGGGGACGATGACGCGGACGACGCGGGACGTCGAGCCGCGTGCGAGCAGACGGTCGCCGATCACGGACGAGAGCAACATCAGGATCAGCCCGGCGATGCTCGGGAATGCGAACATCGAGCCGGCCTGGAGTCGGCTGTATCCGAGGCCCACCTCGAAGTACGAGGGCAGCCACGTCAGAACCACGGCGACCAGCGCGTACACGCTCATGACGAGAAGCGCGCCGCTGATGAACGTGCGGGTCCGGAAGATGCGACCCCACGGCACCGCCGGTTCACCCGCGTCACCGGAGGCCGCGGAATCGGCGCCCTTGCCGCTGCGAATGTACGGGCCCTCGCTCCAGACGGTCAGCCATACGACGCACCACAGGACCCCGATGACCGCCAGCGCGACCAGCGCGTAGCGCCACCCGAACGTGACGGTCACGAATGCGAGAGCAGGCGCGACGGCGATCTTGGCGATGGACGCGGCACCGGCGAGCAGGGCGCTCGGCAGTCCGCGTTTGGCGGGTGCGTGCCACGAGTACGCCGCCGTGTGGAGCAGAGCCGAACTCGGACCTTCGGCGAGCCCGAGCAGCAGGCGGCTGACCAGCAGCACCGCGAAAGACGCGACGACCACGAGCGGGAGTATCGCGACGGACCAGGCGATCGCGAGCAGCAGCAGCGCCCACCGCAGCGACATCCAGCGGTTCAGCGCGCCGGCGAAGAACCCGCCGACGGTGAAGGTCAGGAAGAAGAGGCTTCCCACCAGCCCGATCTGCGAGGCGCTCAGTCCCAGCTCGTGGGCGAGGGGTTGGGCGATGATGCCGAGGACGGCCTTGTCTGCGTAGTTGACGACGTAGAGCAGCACGAGGAGCCCGGTCAGGCCCCAAGCGCGGCTGCGGGACTCGGAACCGATGGCGACGGTCCGGTCGAGGATGGCAGTGGAGCGGGTCACGTGGTGATCCCTTCGGAAGGCGTGGTGGCGTGGGTCACAGTGTCACGGTTCATTGAACGTACCGGGGTGCCCGCGATCAATACGCACTCGGCGAAGGCACCGGCTACGTCTGCCTATGAGTCGGCGGATTCGAGGAGCCTGGTGTGCATTGGAGTGCGCTATCCGACCGATAGCCGAACGCCCCTAGCCGGGCCCCGCCGAATCGGGCATTCTCATCCCATGAGCCGCCTCGCCCGGACGTTCGATCCGACGAACAGTCCGAGGTTCGGAAGATGATCATCGGCAAGGGCGTACCAGGCAGTTACGCACTGTAATTCGAAGGAGAAGACCCGTGCAGCGTACGGTGTTCAACGAAGATCACGACGCGTTCCGGAAGACGATCCGCGACTTCATCGCCAAGGAAGTCGCACCCGTCCACCACGAGTGGGAGGGCGAAGGGCATCCCCCGCGCGACTTCTACCGTCGTCTCGGGGAGCTCGGGGTGCTCGGCATCCAGGTGCCGGAGGAGTTCGGCGGCGCCGGTGAGAAGAGTTTCAAATTCGCCGCGGTGGTCGGTGAGGAGACGGCGGCCGCCGGAGTCACGTTCGGCAGCTATTCCGTCCACACCAACCTGATCCTGCCGTACCTGCTCGAGTACGCGAACGACGAGCAGAAGCAGCGATGGCTCCCCGGATTCGCGTCCGGCGACATCATGTTCGCCATCGCGATGACCGAGCCGGGCACCGGTTCGGACCTCGCGAACATCGCGACGTCGGCCAAGCTGTCCGAGGACGGGTCGCACTACGTCCTGAACGGCGCGAAGACGTTCATCACGGGTGGCGCGCTCGCCGACCGGATCCTCGTGGTGTGCCGCACCGCGCCCAGCACGCCCGAAGACCGCCGGGCGGGTCTGACGATCCTCGTCGTCGACACGACGTCCGAGGGTTTCGCGGTGGGTCGCAAGATCGAGAAGATCGGGCTGAAGGCCTCGGACACCGCCGAACTGTCGTTCACCGACGTGAAGGTGCCCGTGGCGGACCGCCTCGGCGACGAGGGGGCCGGTTTCAGCTACCTCACCCACAACCTCGCCCAGGAACGCCTCTCCATCGCGCTCGGCGGGTCGGCCACCGCGGCCGCCGCGCTGCAGCACGCGATCGCGTACGTCAAGGAGCGCAAGGTGTTCGGCAAGCCCGTCGCGGCGTTCCAGAACACCAAGTTCGTGCTCGCCGAGTGCGCCACCGAGGTCGAGGCGATCCAGCTGATGGCCGACCGCGCGCTCGAACTGCACGATGCCGGCGAACTCACGGTCGCGGATGCCGCGAAAGCGAAGCTGTTCTGCACCGAGGCCGCAGGCCGGGTCATCGACAAGTGCCTGCAACTGCACGGCGGGTACGGCTACATCCTCGAGTACCCCATCGCGCGTCTGTACGCGGACACCCGCGTCTCCCGCATCTACGGCGGCACGAGCGAGGTCATGAAGACGATCATCGCCAAGGATCTCGGCCTCTGACCCCACACACCAACAGTATGGGCGTACTGTTTCGGGCGAGGAGGACTACATGTGGGATCCGAACAAGTACCTCGCCTTCGCGGACCATCGCGGGCGCCCGTTCTACGAGTTGCTGTCGCGAGTCGACGCGCGGTCACCGCGCCGCGTCGTCGACCTCGGCTGCGGTCCGGGAAACCTGACCGTCAGCCTCGCCGAACGATGGCCGGACGCCGTCCTCGAGGCCTCCGACAGCTCACCCGAGATGGTCGAGGCCGCGCGTGAACGCGGCCTCGACGCCAGCAGGCAGGACGTGCGCGACTGGACGCCGGAGCCCGACACCGACGTCGTCGTCTCCAACGCCGCCCTGCAGTGGGTGCCCGAACACCGGGAGCTGTTGCGTCGCTGGCCGACTCAACTGCCGTCGGGGGCGTGGATCGCGGTGCAGGTTCCCGGCAACTTCGACGCGCCGTCGCACACGATCGTCCGGGCCCTCGCCTCGAGCGACCGGTGGTCCCGGTTGCTGCCGGACGTGCCGTTCCGCGAGAGCAAGGTCGTCGACGATCCCACCGACTACGCCGGTCTACTCGCCGACGCCGGGTGTGCCGTCGACGCGTGGGAGACCACGTACGTGCAACAGCTGACCGGGGAAAACCCGGTTCTGGAGTGGATCACCGGCACCGCGCTCCGCCCGGTCAAGGACGCCCTCGCGGCGCCGGAGTGGGACCGCTTCCGCGACGAGCTCGTCCCACTCCTCGACGCGGCATACCCCCGGCGACCGGACGGCAGCACGTTCTTCCCGTTCCGGCGCATCTTCGTCGTCGCCCAGGTGCAGTGATCGACCAGGTGCAGTGATCGACCGGCTCAGCCGTGATGTCTCCGGTACGCCGCGGCCGCGCCGGGATGCAGCGGAACCCCCGCGGTGACGATCAGCGACTGCCGGTCCAGGAACTGGCTGCCGGTCGCCTGATCCGGCACCAGTTCCGCCGCGTGGTCGATGAGCACCTCGACGATGGCCCCGGCGGCACTGTCGGACACGGCCGGGTCGGCGAGCAGCAGGTTCGCGAGACCGATCGTCGCGACCGACGTCTGCTGTCCGTACGTGCCGGGCGGAATCAGCACCGGCTCGTAGCGCGGGCCGAACCGCTCCCGCAGCAATTCCAGTTCGGCGGACAGGTCGAGTAGGCGCAGTGGGATTCCGAGATTCGCGAACGACGGGGTGGGCACTCCACCGGCCCACAGAACCGCGTCGACGGTGCCGTCACGCAGCGCCTGCCCCGCGTCGGTCATCGACAGGTGCAGACGGGTCACGTCGCCCGCACCCGCCAGACCCAGCACCTCGAGGATCCGCTCGCCCGTCAGTTCCGCGCCGGAGCCTGTGGCACCCAAGCTGATTCGGGCTCCTCTCAGCTGCGAGGTGTCCGCGATCCCGGAATCGGCGCGCACCGCGAGTTGCATGTAGTTCTCGTACACCTTGCCGATGGCGGTGAATCCGGCGCCGGCCTCGAGAGCCGATACGGCTGCGTCGGCGAGGCTCAGAGCCAGTTCCGCGTCTCCTGATGCCAGCGCCGCCAGATTGTCCATCGACCCCGCGGTGCGGACGGGGACGATGCTCACCGGCAGTGCGGCACGCTCCGCGGCCTGGGCCGTCAATTGGGCGAACTCCCAGAAGAATCCGCCCTCCTCACCGGCGGCGAGCCGCAGCGGATCGCGGCCGCTGTCCGAGCACGCGGCGAGCACCGAACCCGTGGCCGCGGTGGCTCCCACGGCGACGACGCCGCACAGAAGTGCGCGTCGCGTGATCACGGCGCCACCGCCGGAAGGGTCAGCGTCACCCGGAGCCCGTGTGGCTGCTGCGCAGCGATGGTCAGCGCCCCACCGCCGCCTTCGACGAGCGCGGTCGCGATGGACAGCCCGAGCCCGGTGCCCTGCTGCCCCGCCCCGGACCCGCGGAAGAAGCGTGACGACAATTTGCCGATCTCGTCCTCGCCGACCCCGACCCCGTCGTCGCTCACCCGGATCTCGATTCCCGCGGCGGACCGTCCCGTGTCGATCCGGACCGTCGAACCTCGACCGGCGTACTTGTGTGCGTTGCTGAGCAGGACGTCCAGGACCTGCGCCAGGTGGCTGGATCGGAAGTCGGCGACCAGCGGTTCGGCCGGTTCCCGGAGCACGAGGTCCATCGCCGATTCCCCGAGAGCCTCCGTCCAGGCGTCGGCACGGTCCGCGAGGACGGCACCGACGTCGCATCCGCCGTGCGCGGTCTCGTCGTCGGCGGATTCCGCGGGCGATTCGGCGACGGCGAGTGCCAGCAGTCCGTCGAGGATCCCGCCGAGCCGATCGACCTCCATCCCGGTCCGGCGGTAGGTCTCGGCCCCGGACTGGGAGACATGCGGGCCGAGGGAATCCAACCGGATGTGCAGGGCCGCGAGGGGGTTTCGAAGCTGATGGGCGGTGTCGGCGATCAGCTGCCGCTGCGCCTGACCGGACGCCTGGACGGCACCCGACATGGTGTCGAACGCCTTCGCGAGTTCCTGGACCTCGGGCGGGCCGCTGTACCGGCCGGTCGGCCGACCGGTGCTGCGGCGCACCCGCGGACGCGGCGACGGGACCGCGTCGGTGAGGGCCCCGACCCTGGCGGTGAGCGCCCCGAGCGGACGAACGGTCCACCGGGACAGCGCGATCGCGACCGCGGTGACCGCCGCCAGCGCGACGAGCGCCCCCGCGACGATCACCAGCCACGACGTCCGGATGGATTCACGTGCGGCGCGGGTGGACACGTCCAGGACCACGGCACCGTCCACCTGCGCTCCGGTGCCGACGGGTACGGCCGACAGGACACGGTCCGCCGACCACGGGGTCAGCGAACCGCTGATCCCCTGCTTCTGGTTGCGCAGTCCCGCCGTGACCGCCGCGGCGACGTCGGAGTCGTCCGGCGACAGTCCGGCTCCCGCGCGGAGGTTGCCTCTCGCGTCGACGATGAGGACGCCCTCGCCGTACAACTCGTGGTAGCGGGCCACCTCCTCCCGCAGCAGCGTGGTACTCCCGGGCGCCTGGGTCTGTCCGGCGAGGCTGGCGAAATGCGTCGCGTCCGCCTCCCGGCTCAGCCGCAGAGCCTGGGTTCTCCCGGCGCTGGTGGCCAGCGCCAGCGGAACGGCGAAGGCCACCACCGCGACGGCCGCGAACACCAGCAGAACGGCGAGTACACGGCGGCGCACGTCAGGTGCCCCAGCGGTAGCCGTACCCGCGGATGGTCGAGATGAGCCCGGGACGGCCCAGTTTCGCGCGCAGCCCGGTCATGTGCACGTCGAGGGTGCGTGAGATGGCCACGTACGCGTCGCCCCACACCGCATCCATCAGTTGCTGGCGACTCACGGCGGCGCCGGGACGGGTGACGAGCACCTCGAGAAGCTCGAACTCCTTGGCCGTCAACGCCACCGGAGCGCCGCCGACCTCCACCTCACGTGCCGCCAGATCGACCACCACGTCACCCTCGGTGACCGTCTGCTCGGCCGAGGCCGCGGTCGCGCGGCGGCGCTGGGTCACGACGTCGAGCCGGGCCAGCAATTCCGCGAGCCGCGCCGGCTTGACGAGGTAGTCGTCCGCACCGCCCCGCAGTCCCCGCACCACCGACCGTTCGTCGTCGCGGGCGGTGAGGATCACCACCGGAACGTCGCTGACGGCCCGCAGCTGCCGGAGCACCTGCAGGCCGTCCGCATCGGGGAGACCGAGGTCGAGGATCACCGCGTCCATACCGCGATGGCCGAGAAGGAGATCGGAGCCGCGCCGCATGCGCACCGCCTCGTGGCCGTGGGTGGCCAGTGCTTCCACGAGTGCGTCGCCGACTCCGTCGTCGTCCTCGACCACCGCGATCTGCACTTCTCTTCCCTTCGATCAGCTCCGCGAGTCGACCAGCTCGACGTCGTCGTCCGGGGTGTCCTCCCGGCTGGTCGCCCGGTCGAGCGGCGAACCGTCCGAAGTCTCACGCATGAAGAAGTAGACGACGAGCGAGATCGCGATACACCCGGTCACGTAGTAGAAGAATAGCGATTCGTGGCCGGCCCGCTTCAGGGCGAGGGCGACGGTCTCGACCGTTCCGCCGAAGATCGCCAGCGTGAGCGCGTACGGCAGCCCGACCCCGAGCGCGCGGACCTTGGTCGGAAACAGCTCGGTCTTCACGATCGCGTTCACCGACGTGTATCCGGTGACGACGATCAGTCCCAGCATCATCAGGCCGAACGCGACCAGGGGGTTCGTCGTCTTCCCGAGCACGGTCATCAGCGGCACGGTCAGGACGGTTCCGCCGATCCCGAAGAAGATGAGCAGCTTCCGGCGACCGATGCGGTCGGACAATGCGCCGCCGATCGGCTGCAACACGATGAACACCAGCAGGGCCGCGAAGTTGATCCACGCCACCGTGTCCTTGGAGATGCCGGACGTGTTGATCATGTATTTCTGCATGTACGTGGTGTACGTGTAGAACGCCACGCAACCACCGAGCGTCAGGGCGCACACCAGCAGGCACTCGCGGGGGTACTGCAGCAGCATCCGGAGCGAACCTTCCTTCGGCCCAGCGTCCGAGGTGTCTGCGTCACGCTTCGCCTCCACCTCGTCGGTGAACGCCTCCGACTCGTCCATCGTGCGACGGAGCCACATCACCGCGACGGCACCGGCGGCGCCGATCAGGAACGGGATCCGCCAGCCCCACGACTGCATGGCCTCCGCAGGCAGCGTCAGCTGCAGGATGATCTGCACACCCAGTGCGATCAGCTGCCCGGCGACGAGCGTGACGTACTGGAAGCTCGAGTAGAACCCGCGCCGACCCGGCGACGCGACCTCGGCCAGGTACGTGGCGCTGGTGGCGTACTCGCCGCCGACCGACAGTCCCTGCAGCATCCGGGCGATCACCAGCATCACCGGTGCCACGAGCCCGATGCTCGCGTAGGACGGCGTGACGGCGATGACGAGCGAACCCGCCGCCATCACGGTCACCGACAGGGTGAGCGCCGATCGGCGTCCGTGCCGGTCGGCGTACCGTCCCATGATCCAGCCGCCGATCGGCCGCATCAGGAACCCGACCGCGAAAACGGCTGCCGTGGAAAGCAGCTGCGCGGTGGTGTCGCCCTCCGGGAAGAACTCCTTCGCGAAGTACACACTGAACGCCGCGTAGACGTACCAGTCGTACCATTCGATCAGGTTGCCGACCGAACCTTTCAAAACATTGCCGATGACTCGGCGCTCACCCGTCGATGTGGTGCTCACGCGGGACTCCTCTCGATGCCCTGGATCTCTGCGTTCACACCACAGTGGGTCACGTCACATCGATACGGAAGGGCCGCGGAGCCTTCCTAACACTCCCTTAGGGAAGAGCCCCCGTGAGTACTTGTTAACCGCGGGACGTTAACAAGTACTCACGGCTGGGGTGTCCTCGCCGAGCCGCGGCGGCGCGCTGCGATAGCTCGCCGGGGTGGCGCTGAGCCGGATCGGGTTCGCCACCTGACGCACGGGCCGGTCCCTGCGGGGGTCGTCGATCTCGACCACCGGATTCAGCCCGAGCCGCTCGGCGAGCGCCACAGCGTCGGCGATGTCGTTGAGCGGGCCGCACGGGACACCCTGCGCGGTCAGCTTCTCGAACCACTCGTCGGCCGAGCCCGCGGACAGCGCCGCGGTGATGTCCCGGACCAGTTGCTCGCGGTGCGCCACCCGTTGCGTGTTGGTCGCGTACCGCTCGTCGTCGGCGAGTTCGGGCACACCGAGAACCTCGACGAGAGAGGCGAACTGACGGTTGTTCCCCACCGCCAGCACCAGCGGACGGTCGCCGGTCCGGAAGACCTCGTACGGCGCGATGCTGGGGTGCCGGTTGCCCATCGCCTGCGGGACGACACCGGCGCCCACATACCCCGACGTCTGGTTCGCGAGGGCGGACAGCAGCGACGACAGCAGATTCACCTCGACCCGCTGCCCCTCCCCGGTGCGATCACGGTGACGCAGCGCCGCCAGGATCCCGACCGCGGCGTGCAGTCCGGTGATGATGTCGACGACGGCCACCCCGACCTTCGTCGGAACGCCGGGTTCGGGACCGGTGATGCTCATCAACCCGCCGACGGCCTGGATGAGCAGGTCGTATCCGGGCAGGTCGTTCTGGCCGCCGAACCCGGTCACCGAGCAGTAGACGACGTCGGGATTGATCTCCCGCACGGCGTCGTAGCCGAGCCCGAGCCGGTCCATCGTGCCGGGAAGGAAGTTCTCCACCACCACGTCGGCCCGGGCGGTCAGTTCCTGCGCCTGCTGCAGGTCGGCGGGGTCACGCAGATCCCAGGCGAAGGACCGCTTGTTGCGGTTGACGGACTGGAAGTAGGTGGATTCGTCGCCCACCCACGGCGGCCCCCACTGCCGGGTGTCGTCCCCGACGCCGGCGCGCTCGATCTTGACGACGTCGGCGCCGAGATCGGCGAGCAGCATCGTGGCGTACGGCCCGGCGAGCACCCGTCCGAAGTCGGCGATCAGCAGGCCGTCCAGGGATGCGCTCCCAGCCGACTCGAGCGACCTGCTCACCGGAACGCTGCCTCGCCCGTCAGCGCCTTGCCGATCACGAGCTGGTGCACCTCGGACGTTCCCTCGTAGGTGAGCACGGACTCGAGGTTGTTGGCGTGACGGATCACGGGGTATTCCAGTGTGATTCCGTTGGCGCCGAGGATGGTCCGGCACTCGCGGGCGATGGCGATGGCCTCGCGGACGTTGTTCAGCTTGCCCGTGCTGACCTGCTCGGGACGCGCCACGCCGCGATCCTTGAGACGTCCGAGGTGGTACGCGAGCAGGTGGCCCTTACCGACCTCGAGGGCCATGTCGGCGATCTTGACCTGCGTGATCTGGTAAGCGGCGAGCGACTTGTCGAAGACCTGACGGTCCTGCGCGTAGGAGATGGCGGATTCGAGGCAGTCGCGGGCGGCGCCCATCGCACCGAAGATGATGCCGAACCGTGCCTCGTTGAGGCAGCCCAGCGGACCGGACAGTCCCTTGGCCTCGGGCAGCATCGCGGATTCGGGCAGCCGGACGTCCTCGAGCACGAGTTCCGAGGTGACGGACGCCCGCAGCGACATCTTGTGCTTGATCTCGGGCGCCGAGAAGCCGGGGGTGTCGGTGGGCACGACGAATCCGCGGATGCCGTCGTCGGTGCGTGCCCACACGACGGCGACGTCGGCGACGGATCCGTTGGTGATCCACATCTTGGTGCCGTTGAGGATCCAGTCGTCACCGTCCCGCTTGGCGCCCGTGCGCATGCCGGCGGGGTTGGAGCCGAAGTCGGGCTCGGTCAGTCCGAAGCAGCCGATCGCCGTGCCCGCGGCCATGCGGGGCAGCCATTCCTGCTTCTGGTCTTCGCTGCCGTAGTGGTGGATCGCGTACATGGCCAGCGAGCCCTGGACGGACACGAGGCTGCGGATTCCGGAGTCGACGGCCTCGAGTTCCAGGCAGGCCAGGCCGTAGGCGGTGGCGCTCATGCCGGCGCAGCCGTATCCCTCGAGGTGCATGCCGAGCACGCCGAGTTCGCCCAGCCCTTCCGCCAGTTCACGCACGGGCAGTGCCGCCGCTTCGAACCATTCGCCGATGTGCGGCCGGATCTTCTCGTCCGCGAATCGGCGCACGGTGTCGCGGATCGCGATCTCCTCGGTGTCGAGCAGCGAGTCGAGGGCGAACAGCTGGGACAGGGACTGCGGGTCGGACATTGTTCCTCCACGGGGCCGGTGGGGCTGATGTGCAAACGTTCGCGAGAACGATTGCACGAACGATTTCGTCACGTAGACTAAGGCGCGTTCCGGCGGCCGTCAACCACGACGCCCACCGGCCCCCGTCCCCGAGCGCGAGGATTGCCCGTGAACCAGCCGGACCGCCCGACACGCACCTCCGGGCGTCCGCCTACCCTCCGCGAGATCGCCGAACGCGCCGGCGTCCACGTGTCGACGGCGTCCCGGGTGCTCCGGCAGCCCGAACCCGCCGACGGCTGGTCCGAGGCCGCGCTGCGGGTGCGCGAGGTGGCGGTGGAACTCGGCTACCAGCCCAACCTGTGGGCCGCGAGCCTGCGGACCCGGAAGACCACCACCCTCGGCGTCGTCATGCCGCGACTCACCGACGGCGTGGTCGCGACCATGTTCCAGGGCATCGAGGAGACGGCAACGCGGGCCGGCTACTCCGTGCTGCTGTCGAGCCCACCCGATGACCTCGACGCCCAGCGCCGCGCCATCGAATTCCTCGTCAGCAGGCAGGTGGACGGTCTGCTGCTCAGCAGCCTGCACAGTCCCGGCCGCGAATTCGTCGACTCGCTGTCGGTGGGGGCACTGCCGATGCTGCAGCTCAACCGGCACGCCGACGTCGGTCTGCCGTTCGTGTCCGGCGACGACCACCGCGGCGGCTACCTCGCCGGACGCCATCTCCTCGACCGCGGCTTCACCGAGGTCGCCGTCATCGCAGGCCCCGACCATGCGAGCACCTCCCGCGACCGCCTCGCCGGGTTCCGCGACGCGCTGGCCGAGAACGGCATCGAACTCCGCCCGGATCGCGTCGTCCGCTCCGACTTCGACGTGTCCGGCGGTGTCGCCGCGGCCACCGTTCTCCTCGAGTCGGATTCGCGTCCCGAGGCGATCTTCACCGTCAGCGACACCATCGCGATCGGCGTACTCGGCGTCGCCCGGGACCTCGGGCTGCGGATCCCCGAAGATCTCGCGCTCGTCGGATACAACGACATTCCGGTGGTCGCCCAGCTGCCGGTGCCGCTGACAACCGTCCGGTCACCCGCGCGCCTGATCGGCGCGACGGGTGTGCGTCATCTCCTGTCGATCATCGCGGGCAACGACGTGGAATCGGTGAAACTCCCGGTCGAGCTGATCGAGCGGGCGTCGACCAGGAAGTAGTCAGAGCGTCGCCCGCAGTTCGCGTTTGAGAAGCTTCCCGCTCTGGTTGCGGGGCAGCTCGTCCACGAACACCACCTGCTTGGGCACCTTGAACGGCGCGATGCGCTCCTTGACGTGGGCGATCAACCCGTCCGGCGTCACGCCGGCCGCGTTCTCCCGCAGCACCACCACCGCGGTGATCGCCTCGATCCACTTGTCGTCCGGGGTCCCGATGACGGCCACCTCGGCCACGTCCGGATGCGTGTAGACGGCGTCCTCGACCTCGCGCGACGCCACCAGGATGCCGCCGGTGTTGATGACGTCCTTGATGCGGTCGACGACGGTGATGTACCCCTCCGGGTCCCGCGTCACCAGATCGCCCGAGTGGAACCAGCCGTCGCGGAACGCCTCCGCGGTGGCGTCGGGGTTGTCCCAGTACCCCAGGCACAGCTGGGGTGAACGGTAGAGCACCTCACCGGGCGTGCCGTCCGGAACGTCGTTGCCGTCCGGATCCACCACCCGCGTTTCGACGAAGAACACGGCCTTGCCGCACGACGACGGCCGCTCCTCGTGTTCCTCGGGCTGCAGCACCGTGGCGAGCGGACCGATCTCGGACTGTCCGAAGCAGTTGTAGAACCCGAGGTCGGGGTAGCGTTCACGCAGCCTGTTCAGCACCGTCACCGGCATGATCGACGCGCCGTACTGCGCCTTCTTCAGCGACGACAGGTCGCGGGTCTCGAGATCCGGATGTCCGGCGAGCGGCACCCACACCGTCGGCGCCAGGAACAGCGAGCCGATGCGATCCGCCTCGATGCGCCGCAGGATCTCCGGGATGTCCGGGGTCTGCATCAGATTCACGGTGGCGCCCACCGACAGGTACGGCATCATGAAGACATGCATGCCCGCCGAGTGGTACAGCGGCATGCAGATCAGCGGATTGTCGCCGTCGCTCAGCGCGAGGGCGATCACCGAGGACACGTACTCGTGCACGAGACCGCCGTGAGTCATCATGGCGCCCTTCGGCTTCGACGTCGTCCCGGACGTGTACAGCAACTGCGCCAGATCGGTGGACGCGACCGGCACCGCGAGCACGGGTACGTCGCCGGAGCCGCTGTGGGCGAGAAGCGAGTCTTCGGCGTCGCGCAGGGGCACCACGTGTCGCAGTTCGAGCGCGTCCCGGACCGAGTCGAGCGTGCCCCTCAGCGCCGGATCGACCAGCACGGCGGCGCTCCCGGACTGCGACACCAGATAGGTCAGCTCCTCGCCCTCGAGCGCATAGTTGACGGGGACGTGCACGAGACCCGCACGCGCGCAGGCCAGGAACCCGATCGTGTACGCGTCCGAGTTGGTGCCGTACGCGGCCACCCGCTCACCGGCCGACAGTCCGAGCGACTGCAGGTAGGCGGCCGCTCGGCTGACCGCGTCGTCGAGTTCACGGTACGTCCACGTGCGGTCTTCGAACGTCAGTGCCCGGCGGTCGGGGAACTTGGCGGCCGAGCGCCGCAGCACTCCGTCGACGGTGTCGGTACGCGCATCCAGACTCATGCACGAAGGTTATAGGACGTCCAAGTACCTTGCCGGAGGTTTCGGCTACCGCCTTGCAGGCACCAACATCGGCTCGTGCATGTCGTAGTACGACACGTCGCCCATCAACCGCCCCTCTTCCTCGAACAACGACCGCAGGTCGTCCGGGATCTCGACCTTCTCGTGCTCGCGGGCCTCCGATTCCGAGGTGAAGTACACCGCCTCGACATACCCGCCGTCGCCGTACGTGCACAACGTTCCGCCGAGGATCTCCGGGCGCAGCTGATGAACCTGGGGTTCGGCCTGTTCCAGCAGCTCCCGCATCCGACTCGCGTCGGAGGTGTGCCCCTCCATGACCTGAACGAATGTCGCGTCGTCCGAGCCACCACCCATCCACTCCATCACGTCCGGGCAGTCCATGAACGACACGGCACCCTCGAAGCACCTCTCGGTCTCTGCCCACCACGCGCCCTGCTCGGGACGCTCGCTGTTTCGCCGGGCGGCTTCGGCCGATTCGAACCGCGCGAGGGCGATGAACGTTCCGTCGTCGCACAATCCTTGGGTGCAGCCCAGGAAGCCCGTCGCTCCCGGTCGCACGTCCTCCGTCCAGCGGTCCATGCACCGGCGCAGGCCGGCCTCGTCGGACACCTTTCCTTGAATAACCTGGATGAACATCGATAGTCACCTCCCGCGGGGGTCGCCCCGCAGTGAGAACGATCTCGGTGACCGACCCGTCGCGGTCCACCGTCAGCGGGCACCGACGGCCCGCGGCCGCAGCCACTGCACGGTCAATACTTCGCCGGTTCGCTGGACCGCGCAATGCAGACAGCGCGCGCTATTTTCCCTGCCACTGCGGTGTGCGCTTGTCGACGAACGCCTGCATGCCCTCCTGGGCGTCGCATGTGATCGCGTTGGTGGCCATCGTCTCCGCCATCGCCGCGTAGGCCTCGCCTTGAGGGAGCTCGATCTGCCGGTAGAACGCCTGCTTGCCGATTTTCACCGTGAGCGGGCTGGCCTTCGTGATCTTCGCGGCGAGAGCCCGGGTCTGCGCGTCGAGTTCCTCGGGTGCCACGACCAGGTTCACCAGCCCCCAGTCGGCGGCGGTCTCCGCCCCGATCGTCTCACCGGTGAGCAGCATCTGCAGGGCGCGCTTACGTCCGATCGCGCGGCTGAGGGCCACCATCGGAGTGGAGCAGAACAGGCCGATCTTCACCCCCGGCGTCCCGAACACGGCGTTCGACGACGCGACGACCAGGTCGCACGACGCCGCGAGCTGACAGCCCGCCGCGACCGCCGCGCCCTGGACGGACGCGATGACCGGTTGGGGAATGTCCTGCACGGTCTGCATCATCTCGACGCAGGTGTCGAAGATGGCCTGCTCGTCCTCGAGTGTGCGGCCGATCATCTCCTTCAGGTCGTGGCCTGCGGAGAACACCGGTCCTGCAGCCCTGATGACGACGACGCGCGTGGTGTCGTCGTCGCCCAGCTTTCGGAGCGCCGCGGTGACGTCCCGCATGGCCTCGGACGACAGCGGATTGCGCTGCTCGGGGCGGTTCAGGGTGAGGAACGCGACGCCGGTGTCCGGCTCGGCAGTGGTCTCGACGAAGTTCTCGGTCATGACTACTGCCTACCACCCGTGAGTACTTGTCAACCGCCCGCGGTTAACAAGTACTCACGGGTGGAGCTATGCGGGCCCGCACCTCGCCGAAGCCGATGCGGGTGCCGTTCGGGCCCGGCGCGGTGGCGGAGATGGCGATCTCGTCGCCGTCCTCGAGGAACGTGCGCTTCTCGTCCCCCACGACGACGGGTTCCTGTCCACCCCAGGTCAGTTCGATGAACGCGCCGCGCTGATCCTTCTCGGGTCCGGAGATGGTGCCCGACGCGAACAGGTCGCCCGTGCTGGCGGCGGCGCCGTTGACGGTGGTGTGGGCGAGCATCTGCGCCGGCGACCAGTACATCTGCGCGTACGGCGGCCGCGACACGACGTGTCCGTTCCATTCGACGGCCAGGTCGATGTCCAGGCCCCACTTCTCCTCGCCGCGCAGGTACGGCAGCGGCTGCGGATCCTGCGTCGGGGTGTCGATGCGGGCCGCCTCGAGCGCGTCGAGGGGAACCACCCACGGGGAGATGGACGTCGCGAAGCTCTTCCCGAGGAACGGGCCGAGCGGCACGTACTCCCAGGCCTGGATGTCGCGGGCTGACCAGTCGTTCACGACGACCGCACCGAACACGTGCTCCGCGAACTGATCCGGGGTGATGGTCTCCCCCAGCTTCGTCGGGACGCCGACGAGGAATCCCATCTCGGCCTCGATGTCGAGGCGGCGGGACGGCCCGAAGTCGGGGGCGTCCTGAGCCGGGGTCTTGCGCTGCCCGCAGGGCCGGATGACGTCGATGCCCGACACGATGACGGTGCTCGACCGCCCGTGGTACCCGACCGGCAGGTGCTTCCAGTTGGGCATCAGCGGCTCGGAGTCGGGGCGGAACAGTCGGCCGAGGTTGGTGGCGTGATTCTCGGAGGCGTAGAAGTCGACGTAGTCGGCGACGGCCACCGGCAGGTGCATGGTCACGTCGGAAACCGCGAACACCGCGGTGTCGGCGACGTCGCCCTGCACGAGTTCGGTGATCTGCCTGCGGACCTCGGTCCAGCGGGCCCGGCCCTGCGCCATGAAGGCGTTGAGGGTGGGCTGCGCGAAGACGTCGTCACCCAGGGCGGCGGCGAGATCCACGACGGAATCTCCCACCCGCACTCCGACCCGTGGGGCCGAGTCGGCGGTCGAGAACACGCCGTACGGCAGGTTCTCGATCCCGAAGAGGGAATCGGCGGGGATGTCGAGGACGGTCATGCGTGGGCTCCTTGATCTGCGGAGGCGAGGGCGGAAGACGGCACGAGGTTCAGTGCGACGAGATCCTCGAGGGGTTCGAGGATGCTGCACGTGCCGAAGGATCGGAAGGCGGTGCGAACGGCGCCGACGACGTCGGCCGGGAGGTCGCGCAGTGCGCGGGCGAGCAGTGCGCCGTCACGTTCGGCGAGGGTGGCGGCCACCTCGTCGACACCGGCGCCGCCGAGTGCGTGCCGGGTGGCGAGCAGCACGTTGAGGAAACCGTGCTGTTCGAACCCCGTGTGCGGATCGGTGTTGCGGACGGCGTGGTGCAGCCCGGCCGTGGCCTTGAACGGAACGCCCGACGCGATGACGGTGGCGAGGGCGGACGCGAGTTCGTCCCCGTCCGGGTAGGCCTCGGCGACCACGCCTCCCGTGCGGAACTTGGCCGCGAACTGGCTACCGGTCAGCGCGGCGAGGAAATCGGCGCGACGCTCGCCGCGCGGAACCTCCACGAACACGTCGAGTCCGGCGGCCAGCGTCTCGACGGCGTCCATCGCGGCGAAGAACTCCGCGGCCGCCTGCTCGGCCGGCACCGCGATCTCGAGTGCCACCGCGGTGGCACCGTCGATCTGCGCGAGGCGGTCCAGTGCGGGTTCGAGCGTGGCCGGGCCGCCGGGCAGCGTCAGGCTCAGATCGAGCGCACCGGGTGTCAGTTCGTCGAGCCGGGCGACCGGAAAGACGAAGGGACCGACCAGGTCCGCGTACGGCGCCGACAAATGCCTGGCGTGCGCGGGCACGGCGTCGGGCAGGGGTGCGTTACCGGGCGGGAAGAGTGCGGCGTCGTCGCAGAGGCCGGCGAAGAGGGCGGAGATCACTGCTTGGGCCCCCGTCCTGCCCACGTCCACGCGTAGCCCGAGTCCTCGCAGGCCACTGCACCCTCGCCGAGTTCGAGCGGGCGGAACGTGTCGACCATGACGGCGAGTTCGTCGAAGAACTCGGCCCCGATGCTGCGTTCGTACGCGCCCGGCTGCGGACCGTGCGCATGCCCGCCGGGGTGAATCGAGATCGAACCCTGGCCGATGCCGGAACCCTTGCGCGCCTCGTAGTCTCCGCCGACGTAGAACATGATCTCGTCGGAGTCGACGTTCGAGTGGTAGTACGGCACCGGAATCGACAGCGGGTGGTAGTCGACCTTGCGGGGCACGAAGTTGCAGATGACGAAGTTGTTGCCCTCGAACGCCTGATGCGCCGGCGGCGGCTGGTGCACGCGACCGGTGATGGGCTCGTAGTCGGAGATGTTGAACGTGTAGGGGTAGAGGCACCCGTCCCAGCCCACGACGTCGAAGGGATGCTGCGGGTACACCATTCGCGTGCCGACGATCCCGTGCGACGTGCGGTGCTTGACGAGCACCTCCACGTCGGCGCCCTCGACCTGCAACGTGTCGGACGGCCCGTGCAGGTCGCGCTCGCAGTAGGGTGCGTTCTCGAGCAACTGGCCGAACCGGGACAGGTAACGCTTCGGCGGGACGATGTGACTGTTGGCCTCCATCGCGTAGGCGCGCAACGGTTCCGGGCCGCGCGGGATCCAGCGGTGGGTGGTCGACATCGGAATGAGAACGTAGTCGCCCTGCTTCGCCTCGAGCGCGCCGAACACGGTTTCGACGGTGGCGGCGCCGGATTCGACGTAGACCATCTCGTCGCCGATCGCGTTGCGGTACAGCGGCGACTCCTTGCCGGCGACCACGTAGGAGATGCGGACGTCCGCGTTGCCGAGGATCAACCGTCGTCCGGTGACCACATCGGTGTCGGCCCAGACCGTCTCGGGGAACAGGTCGTGCAACTTCAGGTGGCGCGGCTTGAGCGGATGATTGGGAGTCGTGCTCTGGTCGGGCAGCTCCCACACGGTGGCATCGACGATCGCCGACGGGATGTGGCGGTGGTAGAGCAGTGAGGAGTCGGAGGAGAAGCCCTCTTCTCCCATCAATTCCTCGAAGTAGAGCTGACCGTTGTCGTCACGGTGCTGGGTGTGCCGCTTGGGCGGGATGTTGCCCACGTGCCGATAGAACGCCATGACCGGCCTCCCTAGAAGTGCGTGTTCCGTAGTAGTAAACACATTAACTAAATTGCGGGCGTGATAGCAAGCACAGATTTTCCGGGAGGCACAGCAGGCTCAGTTACGACCGCGGACGTCGAACTGGCTGCGATTGGTGATCAGCTTGTCCAGCAGCATGACGAGAATGCGCTGCTCCGGTTCGGTGAGAACACTCGCCCAGGCATGTTCCCGCTCGTTCTGCTCACGGTAGATCTCACCGATCTCGCTCCGGCCCTTCTCGGTGAGCGACAGCTGGACGGACCGGCCGTCCCGCTCGTCCGGAGTCCGCTCCATCAGACCGCCACCGACCAGCGTCTTCGTCAGATTCGAGACCGCAGCCCTGCTCATGCCGGTGAGTTTGGCCGCCGTCTTCGACTCGACGGGGCCGGCCAGCCACGTCACGAACATCAGCCGGAACGCCGACCACGACAGCCCGCGCGGACGGTGAATCGACGACTCCAGGTCGTACGTCACCACGTTCGACGCGCGGTTCAACGTCAGAAGCACCTGGGTGGCGAGTTCGTGCGTCGAGCCGTATTCCGTGCTCAGGCGCCTGTTCGCCAGTTCGATGAACGACCAGAAGTCGAGGCCGTCGGGCACCTCGACGGGCACCGGCGCTGCGTCATCGGTCATGGGGGAACCCTATCGCGAGCCGGTGGCGGGCCCAGTGCCCGCCATCTCCGCATTTAGTATATCCATGAACTATATGCCTTCGGCCTGTGAGTACTTATTAACGCCCGGCGGTTAAGAAGTACTCACGGGCGCGTCAGCGCTCGTAGCCCTTCCGCATGTCGTCGACGATGCGCGGGCGGTCGAGGGTGGAGGGCTCGAGTTCGCGGCGGGGACGGTCGCGCGGGAAGATCGCGGACGCGGCGAGGGTCGGCTCGTCGAGGAAGCGCAGTTCGGGGACGTCGCGGGGTAGGCGCAGGGCCGGCGGTTCGGGTCCGCGCCGGGCGAGGACGTAACCCCAGTCCCCGAAACTCGGCACCAGCACGTGGTACGGCGTGACGGCCAGACCCGCGGACGCGACCGTCGATGTGGTGCGCCAGTACGCGTCCGGCGTCGAATAGGGGCTTCCCGACTGCACCACCATCAGTCCGCCGGGGTTCAGGGCGGCGGCGGCGAGACCGTAGAACTCGGTGGAGTACAGGCGTCCGAGCGCCGGGGTGTCCGGGTCGGGGAGGTCGACGATGACGGCGTCGAATCCCGAGTCGGGTGCGTCGCGTAGCCACCGGAATGCGTCGTCGAGGACGACGTGCACCCGCGGGTCCTGCAATGCCCCCTGATTCAGCCCGGACAACCGGGTGTTCGCGAGTTCGACGACCGCAGGGTCGAGTTCCACCTGCACGATCTCCTGGACCCCGGGCAGTCGCAGGACCTCCCGGGCGGCGAGGCCGTCGCCCCCGCCGAGGATCAGCACCCGTTTCGGGTCGGCGGCCATCGCGGGGTATACCAGCGATTCGGTGTACCGATGTTCGTCGACGCTGGAGAACTGGAGGTCGCCGTCGAGGAAGAGCCGCACGTCTCCCCCGCGCTCGGTGACGACGATCTCCTGGTACTGCGACCTTTCCGCGGCGACCACCGGGTCGGTGTAGAGCCGTTGCCGCGACGTGGTCTCGATGCCGTCGGCGCGCACCAGCAGCACCGCGATGCATGCGGCGGCGACGAGCATTGCCACGACGGCGAGCAGCCGGGTGCGCAAGCTCAGCTGCCACCGCAGCAGGATCAGCGCCACCACCGCGGCGGCAACGAGGTTGATGATGCCGGTGATGGCGGCGCCGCGGATCATCCCGGCGACCGGCAGCAGGACGAACGGCCAGAGCAGGCCCCCGACCAGGGCGCCTGCGTAGTCGGCGGCGTTGAGGTTTGCCAGCACTTTTCCGGTGCTCTCGGCGTCGGTGTCGCTGCGGCCCGACTGCAGCAGCGTCATCAGCAGCGGCACCTCGGCGCCCACCAGCACACCGATCAGTGCGGTGGCGAGCACCAGAACGATTGCGCTGGAACCGAAGAACGTAAAGGTGACGTACAGCGTCACCGCGCTGAACCCGCCGACGAGCCCGAGGACGATCTCGACGACCACGAACGACGCGGCCGCGGTGGAGAGCAGCGGCTTGGCGGCGAGGGCCCCCACTCCGAGTGCGGCCACGAAACCCGCGACGATCAGCGACGTCTGGGTGATCCCGCCGCCGGTCAGACTGACCGACAGTGTCAGCAGGGCCAGTTCGTAGATCAGCCCGCACGCCGCACAGGCGGCCACCGCGGCGAGCAGGAACGCCCTGGCCCGCCCGCCGAGCGCGCGGGTGGTGGAGGTATTCGGCTCTGCCGCGGTGGTCGTCACGAGATCAGGTGAGTGCGGCGGCGTTCACGAGGCCGATGGCGAAGAGGCTCGCACCGACCGCCCATGCGGCACCGCACATCTGCGGGTTCCCGACCAGACCGACGAGTTGCCCCGGCAACAGCAGGTTCATCAGACGCAGTGCGATGACCTGCAGCAGCACACCGAAGAGGCCGTAGACCGCGGAGTCGGCGAGTCCCTGCGCGAATCCGTCGGAGCTGGTGAGGATCGCCGTGACCACGACGACGGCGAGGGCGAGATGATTCGACGCCAGCAGGATTGCCGCGTTGGGGTTCTTGTCGACGTACACCTGGTGCCGGAGATTGCCGGGGGTGGCGAGGTCGAGTACCGCGAAGCCGACTCCGAGGACGGCGATGCCGATGACGAAGTACGCCAGGGTGCCGAGCATGCCGACGGCGAGCAGTCCGACGTCGACGCTGCCGATTTCCGTTGCTGCCGCCGTGTAGGTGGTGTTCACGCGCTTCTCCCCAGTCGAGTGTTCTCTGTCATTTCGCGCTCCCGGATCCGCCGCTGCCGCTGGCGCCGCCTGCCGGTGAACCGGGGTTGAAACCGGGCCCCAGATAGGCGAACCCGCCACTCCTGTACCGGCCGTCGATGTCTTCGACGCGGACGAGGCTGCCGCCACCCGGCCCGGCGCTGACCGTGACGATGTCGTCGTCGTAGCGCAGGTATTCGCTGCCGCCGTCGGCCTTCCGCGCCGCCGGGTCCTCTTCGGCGACGATGTTCGAGACGGTCGTCCCCACGGGGTCGTTCGACGTGTACGTCTTCGCGTCGTCCGCGGTGTTCTGCAGGGCGTAGGTGTCGGCGATGTAGTCGCGGACGCCGCCGCCGCACGCGGTCGCGGCCAACACCAGGAGCAGCATCGGGGCGAGCCGCACGCGCGCACTGAACCGGCTCACGGCTGCCACCTGCTTCGAGTTTTCACGATCACCCCGCCTTTGTCTCCTGGGTACAGATGCCAGGTCTGCCAGACCCATCCGCCCGAGTCTTTGGCCGCCGTGAGCGCGGTCAGCGCGGTGTGGTCACCGGGGAACGCCCCGCAGATCCACCCGTCCACCTCGGTGGCCTGACGCCGCAGCCAGTCGGCGGTCTGCTCGAGGTGGGTGCGGTCGACGGTGTCGGTGGTCGAGTGGAACCGGTACCCGCTCGCGCTGTCGGATATGGGCAGCGGCCTGCCGCCTGCCTGGACCGCGTCGCACGAGACCTGTTCGGTGATTCGGCTGCCCGCCGCGGACGCCGTCACCGCGTGCGACGCCCCGAGAACCGCGAGTGTCACTCGGTCGTCACCGTGCGTGATGGTGAGTTCGGCCAGCGGGCGCGGTGTTTCGGCGTTCACGACGAGACCGAGCGCCTCGGCCGTCACATCGCGCGACTCGATGTCGAGGACGTGCAGTGTCACTGCGGCGGACCGGAATGGATCACGGTGAGTTCACCGCGCGTGACGGCACGGCCCGTGGAGACCTCCCACGACTGCGTTCGCGCCCAGCGCTCGAAGGACAGCAGGCCGGTCTTGTCGGCCGTCTCGTAGTCGGCGTAGTCGACGATGCCCTGAGGTGCGGTTCCGGTGGTGCCTTCCGCGGTGAACGACGCGGTGCCGCGCTCGATCTGCCGATGCACCCTGTCGTCGAGGATCACGTCACCGCCCGGTTCGAGGCCCGTGCCCTCGCGGCGCATCCACAGCGTCATGTCGAGGTTCCCCTCGTCGTTCTCGACGGTCAGCCACCGCTGACCGGTCGACCCGTCGAGGAGGTGTTCGTGCCAGATGTATCCCTCTTCGTCGAGGGTGATGGTGCCGCGCACGACGTGATCGATTCCGGCGTACGTGATGATGTCGCCGACTCCGATCTTGTACGGGTCGTAGACCTCCGGGTAGTCGGCGAGCGGATCGACCCGGGCAGCAGGAGTGGACTTCTTCCCGGCCCGATTTCGCAGGATCAGCACGATGCCCACGATCACGACGACGATCAGCAGCAGTAACAGCAGCGTGGTCAACAGTCTCTCCTGGTCAGCGGCTTCGGCACGGGAGGCCAGTGCCCGGCCCCCACCGCTCAGTCACCTTACTGTGCGCCGCGCGCCCAGACACCTAGCGATTGCAGAGCCTGGTAGCAAAGGCTAGCCTAACCGAACGCGCGAGCGGTGGAGCGGAGCGCTGTCGTTCACCGAGATTCGCACGGCATTCGCCCAGACGTCGACAAGACCGACAGTGAGGAACCATATGGCCATCCCCCCCATTTCGACCTACACGATCCCGGAGATCCACGAGGTCCCCGAATCGAAGGTGTCCTGGCGCCTCGACCCTCGGCGTTCCGCACTGCTGGTCCACGACATGCAGAACTACTTCATCGACGCGTACGACGTGCGTGCGGAGCCGATGTCTACTGCGATGGCGAACATGGTCCGGATCCGCGAACTGTGCTCGGAAGCCGGAATTCCCGTGATCCACACGATGCAGCCGGGCGACCAGCACCCGTCGCGTCGCGGCATCCTCGCCGACTTCTGGGGCCCCGGATTGACGTCGGGTCGGGACACCGAGGTGGTCGAGCCGCTCGCTCCCCGCGAGGGCGACATCCAGGTGACCAAATGGCGGTATTCGGCGTTCCAGCGCACCGACCTCCGGCAGCTGCTCGGCCACCACGGCCGCGACCAGCTGATCGTCACGGGCGTCTACACGCACATGGGCTGCATGTTGAGTGCCGCCGAGGCGTTCATGTCGGACGTGCAGCCGTTCCTGGTCTCCGACGCGACCGCGGATTTCAGCCGTGACGAGCACCTCATGGCCCTCACCTACGCGGCGAAGCGCTGCGGTTCGGTGACCACGACGGACGCGCTGGTCTCCGCGCTGTCTCCGCTCGAAGTCGGCTGAATCGACCCGAAGACCCCACTCCGGCGCAGCGCTTCGTTCCGAGGCCTGCGCCGGTGCGCGTCGGCAGTCGGATCACCACAATCGATGTGGTTAGGCTAACCTGACACGCCGAGTAGCTGAAAGCCCGGAATCCCCACGCCCGAAAGCCGAAAGCATCAGGAGTGCCTGTTCGATGTCCCTTTCGATCTCGTCGCCGTCCACCCCGCAGACCGGGGAGGACACGGCCGACATCTGCTTGACCGCCGCCCAGCGCGAACTTTGGGCCGGGCACCTTCTCGACCCGACCCGATCGGCGTTCACCACGGCCGAATACGTGGAGGTCGCCGCCCCCGTCGACATCGACGCCCTCGGCGCGGCGGTACGCACGGTGATCGAGGAGGCCGAGGTGCTCTCGGTCCGATTCGAGGCCGAACCCGGTGCCGATTCGGCCGACGTCGTCCAGGTGCACGATCGTCGCCACGCCCCCGAACTCGAACGTCTCCAACGCGACCGGGCCGCAGCCCTGGAGTGGATGCGCGAGGACGTGCGCCGACCGCTCGACTTCGACTCCGCTCCCCTCGTGCGTACGGCACTGATCACGACCGAATCCGGTGTGCTCTGGTACCTCCGCGCCCCGCACGTGTTGCTCGATGCCTACGGGTATTCGCTGCTCACCCGCCGCGTCGCGGCGCTGTACGCGGCCCGGCTCGCGGGCACGGAACCCCGGCCCGCCAAGTTCCCCTCGTTGCGGGCGCACGTCCAGGCGGCACGGGAATTCGATGCCGCGACCCCCGACATCGACGCGCCGCACGACGCTTCCCGTCCGGCCGGATTCAGCGACACCGTGCGCCGGCCCGTCCCCGACCCGCATCGCTGCACGCTCGCGATCGAGCCCGCGGTGGCGAAGACCCTGCGCGAGGCGGCCACCGCGCAGGCGACGACGTGGGCCGAGGCGGTCTATGCGGCCGCGGCCGCCTACCTCGGCGCCCACACGGGAGCGGAGGAGGTGACGCTCCGGGTTCCGGTGCTCGCCCGCAACGGGATCGAGCTGACGTCGCCAGTGACGGCCACGAACATTGTGCCGCTCCGCATTCCGCTCGACGCGCGACCGACGTTCGCCGACGTGATCGGCAGAGTGGCCGCCGCACTGTCCGAGACGCGTCCGTTCCAGCGCGTCCGGGACGCCGGGAGCCGCGCCACCGGCGGAGCGGTGGTGAACGTCAAACCGTTCGCCGCCAGAATCGCTTTCGGTCCCACGTTCGGGGCGGTGCATCAGCTCGCCACCGGTCCGGTGGAGGACGTGGTGATCTCCGTCTCGGGTGCCGGGGACGAGCTCACCCTCGAATGGGCCGGAAATCCCGAGGTCTACACGGACGACGAGATCCGGGATCACGCACACCGATTCGCGCATTACCTCCGAACCATCTCCGTGACAGCTGAACCCGTCTCCGTGGTCGACGTCTGCGCTCCGGACGAACTGGACCTGTGGCGGTCGGCGGCCGGCCTCGACCAGACCACCGGCACCGCAGCGGCGCTTCCGGACAGCATCGTCTCCGCCTTCCTCGCGCAGGTGCGCGCCCACCCGGACCGCGTCGCGGTGAACGATCTGACGTACCGGGACCTCTCGAATCGCAGCGCCGCCCTGGCCCGGCAACTGAGGTCGGCCGGCGCCGGCCGCGGCACGGTCGTGGCCGTCAGCCTCCCCCGCGGCACCGATCTGATCGTCGCTGTCCTCGCGATTCTCCGCAGCGGCGCGACCTACCTGCCGATCGATCCGTCCTCCCCGGCCGAACGCGCGCGGTTCATCCTGCGGGACACGCAGCCGTCGCTGGGAATCGGATCCGCCGACCTGCTCGGCGACCTCCCGCGAGTCGAGGAGGACTCGGCACAGTCCGAGTCCGGCGAACTCGAGAACGCCGTGCAGGCGGACGACATCGCGTACATCATCTACACGTCCGGATCCACCGGCGTCCCCAAGGGCGTTCCGATTCCGCACCGTAACGTGCTGCGGCTGTTCGACGTATCCCGCGAATGGTTCACGTTCACCGAGGACGACTGCTGGCCCCTGCTGCACTCGTACGCGTTCGACTTCTCCGTCTGGGAGATCTGGGGCGCGCTGCTGCACGGCGGCCGCCTCGTCACAGTCGACGAGGCCACCCTGACGTCACCGGCCGACCTCGCCGCGCTCCTCGTCGACGAGGGTGTCACGGTGCTGAACCAGACGCCGTCCGCGTTCGGGCATCTCGTCGACGCCCTCGTCCGCGCGGACTCGTTCGACCGACTGCGACTGCGGTACGTCGTGTTCGGCGGTGAGGCTCTCGACCCCGCCGTCCTGCGCGCCTGGTTCGCCGCGACCGGTCCGGATGCGGGAACCGAACTGGTCAACATGTACGGAATCACCGAGACCACCGTGCACGTCACCGCCACGAAGGTCACTGCCGCCGACGTGGTGGACATCGGGGTTCCGCTCGGCGACCTCCGCACGTATGTCCTCGGGCCGGGCCTGCGTCCGGTGCCGCCCGGCGTGACCGGCGAGATCTACGTGTCCGGTCCCGGACTGTCCCCGGGCTACCTCGGGCGTCCCGGCCTGACGTCGGGACGGTTCGTCGCCGACCCGTTCGCCCCCGGCGGGACGCGCATGTACCGCACCGGCGACCTCGCACGGTACGACGCGACCGGCACGCTCCACTACCACGGCCGGATCGACGACCAGATCCAATTGCGCGGTTACCGTGTCGAACTCGGCGAGATCGGCGCCGCGATGACCGCGGTGCCCGACGTGCAGGCGGCGG
Organism: Rhodococcus sp. A14; assembly: GCF_011603105.1. Taxonomy (NCBI): domain Bacteria; kingdom Bacillati; phylum Actinomycetota; class Actinomycetes; order Mycobacteriales; family Nocardiaceae; genus Rhodococcus; species Rhodococcus sp. A14. The sequence continues at coordinate 120,197 of NZ_JAAOQS010000009.1, forward strand.
TGGCCACGGTGCACGAGCGGGCCGGCGGCGACCAGCGCATCGTCGGATACGTCGTTCCCCGGCCGGGCGGCGAGCACGACGCCGTCGAGGAGCAGGTGCGGGCGCACCTGGTCCGCTCCCTCCCCGGGTACATGACGCCGTCCGCACTGGTGATGCTCGACCGATTGCCGTTGACCCACAACGGCAAGGTCGACAAGGACGCGCTGCCCGCCCCCCGTTGGCTCGGACAGGCCGGCGACACACCGCGGACCGACACCGAAGCCCGGATCCTCCCCCTGTTCACCTCGGGGCTCGGCGCCGAGCAGGTCGGCGTCCACGACGACTTCTTCGCACTCGGCGGGAACTCCCTCCTCGCCGCCGCTCTCGTGTCCGCAATCACCGCGGAACTGGGTGTGCCGCTGCGGGTTGCGACGGTCTTCGAGAATCCCACCGTGGCTGCCGTGGCCGCGCAACTGGAGGATGCCGGCGAGCCGGTGTCGGCGAGCAGGCCGTCCCCGCGGGGCCTCCCCGAGGGCACGCCGGTGCCGTTGTCGCCCGCGCAGGAACGCCTGTGGTTCCTCGACAGCGCGGCCGGCGGCGGAACGTACCTGCTGGCGCTGGCCGTCGATTTCGGGGAAGGCCTCGAACCCGACGCCCTGTCAGCGGCGCTCGCGGACGTCGTGACCCGGCACCAGTCGTTGCGGACGGTGTTCCCCCTCGTCGACTCGGTGCCCCACCAGGTCGTCCTTCCCGCCGGAGACGCGAAGGTCCGGCTCGAACGAGTCGACAACGTCGGCAACATCGAGGGACACATCGCGGCGATGACGACGGTGGGTCTCGGGCTCACCGACCAGCCGCCGCTGCGCGCGGTGCTGTACGAACCGCAGCACACACTGGTCCTGTTGATGCACCACATCATCGGCGACGAGTGGTCGCAGTCGAAACTCCTAGACGATCTCGCGTTCGCGTACAACTCCCGCCGCACCGGACGGACACCGGAGTTCACGCCGCTGCCGTTGCAGTACCCGGACGTCACCGTGTGGCAGCGCGAACGCATCGGCGCCGGCGCCGGCGACGACGCGACCCCGTTGCTGACCGGCCAGCTCGACTACTGGCGTGAGCAACTCGCCGGTCTGCCGCTCGAACTGGGCTGGCGCACCGACCGCCCCCGACCGGCCCTGCCCACCAACCGCGGTGCGAGCGTCCACCGCACGCTGTCGCCGTCGCTGCACGCGGCCGTCGAGTCGCTCGCCGCCGAGCGGCGCGCGAGTTTCTTCATGATCGTCCACGCCGCCGTGGCCGTGCTGCTCGAAAGGCTCGGCGCCGGCGAGGACATCGCCCTCGGCGTTCCCGTCGCCGGTCGCAGTCATCCCGACCTCGACGCCATGGTGGGCTGCTTCGTCAACACCGTGGTCCTGCGGACCGACGTGTCGGGCGACCCGACGTTCGACGAACTGCTGGACCGGGTCAGGGCCGTCGACCTCGACGCCGTCGACCACGCCGACGTGCCGTTCAACCGGATCGTGGAACTCGTCAATCCCCCACGGTCGTCGGCCCGCCACCCCCTGTTCCAGGTGATGCTGTCGCACTGGAAGCAGGACGGTGCGGCGGAGCGATTCGACGCGACCACCGCCTCGGTGCGGATGCTCGACGCGACGACCGCGAAATTCGATCTGGCGCTGCGCTTCCAGGAACGTCCGGACAGCGGCGGGGTCGACGTGACGTTCGAGTACTCCACCGAACTCTTCGATGCCGCGACCGTCGAATCCTTCGCGGACCGCCTCGCCGTGGTGATCGAGCGGCTCGTCGAGAACCACGAGCAGCGGATCGCCCGGCTCGACATCCTGACCCCGCAGGAGCGGGAACGGGTGCTCGGCGAATGGTCCCACACGGAGCACTCCATCCCGGCCCGCACGTTCGACGAGTACTTCTCCGCGCAGGTGGCGCAGACGCCCGACGCCGAGGCCCTCGCCGTCGGCGCGAGCGTGCGGCCCGCAGTCTCCCTCACCTACCGGCAGCTCGACGAACGGGCGAACCGGATTGCCCACCTGCTGATCTCGCGTGGTGCCGGCCCCGGTGACGTGGTCGCGCTCGCACTCGACCGCTCCGCCGAGCTGATCGTCAGCGTTCTCGCCGTGCTGAAGAGCGGTGCCGCATACCTCCCCGTCGATCCCACCTACCCGGCCGACCGGATCGCGCACATGCTCGCCGACGGCGCACCGGTCGCGATCCTCACGTCCTCCGTCGGTGTGCCCGACCGCACCCCGCTGGGCACCGACGTGCCCATTCTCGACCTGGACGATCCGGACCTGCAGGCCCTGATCGACGCCCAGCCGGTCACCGGCCCCACAGACGCCGACCGGAGCAGGCCGCTGCAACTCGACGACGCCGCGTATCTCATCTACACGTCCGGATCGACGGGGGTGCCGAAGGGCGTCGTCGTTCCCCACCTGGGCATCGCGGATCTGCTGTCGCTGCAGTCGGACGTGATCGGCATGGACCACAACACTCGTGCGCTCCACTTCTCGTCCATCAGCTTCGACCTCGCATTCTGGCAGATCATGTGGGGCGTGCTTTCGGGCGGAACGCTGGTGGTCGCGACGGACGCCGACCGCATCCCCGGTGAGCCGCTCGCCCGCGTCATCAACGAACACGACGTGAACTTCGTCGGCGTGCCACCATCTTTCGCCGCCGCGTTCCCGCCCGAGCATCCCATCCCGGACGGCGTCGACCTGATGCTCGGTGCCGAGAAGCTCACACCCCAGCTGATCGAGCGGTACGCACCCGGACGCCGGCTGTTCAACGCGTACGGACCGACCGAGTGCACGGTCAACGCCACCCTGGCTCTCGTCGAACCGGGACACGAAGGTCCGGTCCCCATCGGCGTCGTCGATCCGGGCAAGCACGCGTACGTGCTGGACCACGCGCTGCGGCCGGTGCCTCCGGGCGTGTCCGGCGAGCTGTATCTCGCGGGCGACAGCGTCACCCGGGGATACCGCAACCAGAGCGCCAAGACGGCGGAACGTTTCATCGCCGACCCGTTCGCCGAGCCGGGCAGTCGCATGTACCGGACGTCGGATGTGGTGTGGTGGGGCCGGGACGGTCAGATCTACTTCACCGGCCGCGCCGACTCGCAGGTCAAGATGCGCGGATTCCGCATCGAACTCAACGAGATCGAGGCCGTGCTGTCCGGTGACCCGGACGTCGAGCACATCGTCGTCGTGGTCCGCGAGGACCGCCCGGGCGATCAGCGGCTGGTCGCGTACGCCACGTCGGTGCCGGGCGGCCGGATCGACCCCGACCAGTTGCACCGCCGCGCCGCCAGCAGGCTGCCGGATTACATGATCCCGGCTGCGTTCATCGCCGTCGACGAGTTCCCCACCCTCCCCAACGGCAAGCTCGACCAGTCGTCGCTTCCCGTTCCGCACCTGTCACTGCAGGTGTCCGAGCGGGGTCCGCGCACGGCGCGCGAAGAGGTGCTGTGCCAGTTGTTCGCCGAGGCTCTCGGTATCGAGCGGGTCGGCATCGACGACAGTTTCTTCGACCTCGGCGGACACTCGCTGATGGCGGCCGGATTGATGAGCGCGATCTCGAAGCGGCTGTCCGTCACCGCGACGGTGGCCTCGCTGTTCGCGGCGCCGACGGTGGCCCAGCTGGCCGGCCGTCTCGACGACGATCACGACGCCGACGCGCTGGCCGTCCTGCTGCCCTTCCGCACCGAGGGGTCCGAGCCGCCGGTGTTCTGCCTCCACCCCGCCGGTGGAATCAGCTGGGGCTACTCGGGCCTGCTGCGGCACATCGACGACGACTACCCGTTGTACGGCGTGCAGGCCTCCAACCTGTCGACGTCCACGCGGCCGCCGGAAACGCTCGAGGACATGGCCGCCGAGTACATCGAGCACATGCGGACCGTGCAGCCGAAGGGCCCCTACCACCTCCTCGGATGGTCGCTGGGCGGCGTCGTCGCGCACGCCATCGCCGGTGCATTGCAGAACCAGGGGGAGGAACTCGGCATGCTCGTCATGCTCGACTCCTTCCCGTCGGACGCGTGGGCCTCGATGCCGACGGAGCAGGACGCGCTCGCCGCGCTGCTCTACATGGTCGGCTACGACCCGGAACCGCTCCTCGCGGATGGACTCGACCGGCAGCAGGTGATCGACATCCTGCGCGGCGAGGGCAGCGCGCTCGCCGGGATAAACGAGCACACACCGGCTGCGATGATCGACAACTTCGCGAACGCCGTGCGCCTCGAATCCGAACCCTCACAGATCGTCGTGGACTCCGACATGCTCTTCTTCACTGCGGCCAGGAATCCTGCGACCGCGGCGACGTACGACTTGTGGCGGCCCTACCTGACCGGCAGCATCGTCAACCACGACCTCGACTGCGAGCACAAGGACATGACTCAGCCCCGTTGGATCGGCGAAGTCGGCTCCGTCGTGAACGAGGCCCTCGCCTCGTTCGGCTCGCGCATGAACCCCATCAACAAAGAACAGGGAGATCGATGAAAACGTCCGGAAGATACTGGCGTAGAGCAGGAATCGTGATGATGGCGGCAACCGCGCTCTTCGCGGGTGCCTGCAGCGAGTCGAATTCCGACTCGACCGACGCGGCGGGATCCACCACCGGACAGGCCGACGCGTCGGCCTTCCCCGTGTCGATTCCGTCGGCGCTCGGCACCGCGGAGATCACGGAGGCCCCGGAACGTGTCGTCACGCTCGGCTGGGGCAGCGAGGACGCGGCACTGTCGCTCGGCGTCGTGCCCGTCGCCGTGCAGAACATGAAGTCGGACACGGGAACCGACGACGGCCTGCTGCCGTGGTCGCGGGCGAAACTCGAAGAGCTCGACCCGAACGCGGAACCCACGTTGCTGACGGCGTCGAGCAAGGAGATGCCGTACGAGCAGATCGCGGCACTCGCCCCCGACGTGATCCTGGCCGTGCACTCGGGCGTGAACCAGGAGCAGTACGACAAGCTCTCGGCCATCGCCCCCACCGTGGCCTACCCGGAGCGTCGCTGGGCCACCAGCTGGGAAGACCAGATCACCACCGTCGGCAAGGCCCTCGGCCGGTCGGCACAGGCCGAGGCACTGGTGACCCAGACGCAGGACACCCTCGCGCAGGCGAAGTCGCAGCACCCCGAGTTCGCCGGGAAGACGGTGGCATTCGGTAGCGGCACCGAGCCGGGGTCGTACAACTTCTACTTCGACACCGATCCTCGCCTGAAGATGCTGGCCAGCCTCGGTTTCACGGTCGATCCGCTCGCCCAGCAGTTGCGCGAGAGCAGTGACCAGACCAAGTTCGCGGCCCCCGTCAGCCTGGAACTGCTGCCGACGTACAACCCGGACGTGCTGCTCGCCTGGTACCTGTCGCAGGAGCTGCAGAACGAGGTCCAGTCGAATCCGCTGTTCGCCGGGATGAAGGCCGTGCGCGACAACGCCTACCTGGGTCTGACCGACCCGCCGCTGGTGTTCGCGTCGAGCTCACCGAACGTGCTCAGCATGCCGTGGCTGCTGGACAAGCTGCTCCCGCAGCTGTCACAGGCCGCGAACAACGCTCAGGCCAGCTAGTTTCCACCTGACAGCGTCACTGCGCCGCTGCCGAGAGGTCGTCCTCCTCGGCAGCGGCACTGCTGTAGGTGCGCAACCCCTTCAAGGTCAGTGTGAGAACCGCCAGCACCACGATGCCGCCCGCCCCGTAGAGGAGGAACGCCTCACGCGGACCCACCGCGGCGCCGACGGCACCGGCGACGAGCGCTCCGGCAGCCGAGCCCGTGGAGATCTGGGCGCCCCACACACCGGCGACGCGTCCGCGGTACTCCTCGGGGGTCTCGGTCTGGATGACCGCGTACCGCAGGATGTCACCGAGGACGCGGCCGAATCCGTGCGCGGCGAGCCCGAGGAACGTGACCGCGATCATCGGGACGGCGCCGACGCCGATCAGCCCGGCCGACGCGATCATGGCCGCGAGGAACACGATCAGGCCACCGCGACGCGCAGTCCCCGTCCAGCCACTCGTGAGTGATCCGGTGAGGGCGCCGACGGCGGGGGCGCTGTAGAGCAGTCCGGTGGCCGCCGGTCCGGCGTGGAGGACCTGGCTGGCGTAGGCGGGCAGCAGCACGTTCCAACCGGTCAGCATCATGGCGCAGAAGCCGACCAGAAGCGTCCCACCGACCACGGAGTCCTTGGCGGCATAGGTGAAGCCGCTGGCGATCGACCGCAGCGGACTCTCGGTGTTCTTGACCGGCGGCGGCAGCGACGGCAGCCTGGCGATGCAGTACGCGGTGATTCCCGAGGACACCGCGGCCAGAACGTAGTTGGTGCCCACGGATGTCGCCGCGATGATCACACCGCCGATGGCCGGTGACGCGACCGTGCCGAGGTCGGCCATCACGGTCATCAGGGCACCCGCGGCGGCCATCTTGTCCTTGGGGAGCAGCGACGGGATCACCGCCATCAGCGCGGTCGCGGAGATGCCGCCGGCGAGGCCCTCGATCACGCCACACAGGTAGATGATCCACAACTGGGGTGTGGGGAGGAACGCGTTGACCGCGAGGATCGCGAAGGCCAGCCCCGCTGCGGCACGGGCGAGCGAGATGACCGGTCGGCGGTCGTACCGGTCGGCGATCACGCCGCCGAACAGGGTGCCGATGAACACCGAGGAGCCCACGACGATGCTCGCCGCGCCCACTGCCAGTGTGGAATTCGTCATGTCGTACACCTGCAGCGGCACCGCCACCAGGAGCAGACCCAGACCGAAGATGGAGATCGTGCGGGCAGTGAAGATGTATCGGAACTCGCGACTCGTCCGTAGAGGCGTCAAGTCGATTGCGTATCGCGATAATCCAGCCATTGTCATCCATTCACATTCGGTTGCAACAGCTCTCCGTTTCGCCGTTCGCGCGGAGAGCAACTATGCTTAGGCTTCACTAACCCAGCAACCTACCCCATGTCGTCGAATCGGCTCAACGGGCCGTGGTTCGACCGAGGCACCGGAGGATGATAGTGAGTTCCGCTCCCAGCACAGTTCCGACCCGCGACCGAATCCGCGCCGACGTAGCCGACGTGCTCGGCGTCCCGGTCGCCGAGATCGACGATTCCGCGAACCTCCTCGACGAGGGAATGGATTCCGTGCGCGTGATGGCGCTGGTCGAACGATGGCGGGCAGACGGCGTCCAGGTGGATCTCGTGGACCTCGTCGGTGAGCCGACGCTCGACGCCTGGTTCGAGGTGACGGCAGCACGCTGAGCGGTCCCACCGCCTACTCTTGATCCGGCTGGTCGATCCCAGGGTCGGCGCGGACACGGGAGGATGCGAGGGGACATGGCTCACGAAACCAGCGGTGCAGACAGGATGAGCGTGCTCCGGACACCACGGTTCTGGATAGCTCCCCTGCTCCTCGTCTCCGTCGTCATGTCCCTGCTGGCCGCGCTGTACATGGGTGGAATGCTCAATCCCCCCAAGCACCTCAACCACTTCCCCATCGCGCTCGTCAATCAGGACGAGGGCGACACCACGCCCAATTCCAACCCGCCGCAGCAGCAGAATTTCGGCGACCAGATCGCCGCCGGGCTCGTCGAGGGTGTCGATCCGGACAAGGTCGAACTTCGGCAGATCGGAATCGCCCAGGCCCAGTCCGCACTGGACAACGGGGAAATCTACGGTGCGATCGTCATACCGAGCGACTTCACGAAGCGCACGTTCATCCTCGCCCAGGCCGGCGTGATTCCCGGAGACGTCGAACGTCCGGTGATCACGATCTACACGAACCCCCGCGCGGGCACGATCAGTGCGAACCTCGTCCAGAACATCGGGGAGATGGCGTTGGACAAGGCCAATCAGACGATGGGCGAGCAACTCACCACCCAGGTGACGCAGCAACTCCAGGCGACAGCCCCCGACCTCCAACTGTCGGGGGCCAGCCGGCTCGTGCTCGACGACCCCATCGACGTGCGGGTCGTGGCCCACAACCCGCTGCCCGACGGCACCGGTTTCGGCTTGGCGGCGTTCTACTACGCGCTCCTGATCGTCCTGGCCGGTTTCACCGGTGCGACCATCGCGAGCACCCTCATCGACGGCATGCTCGGATTCACTCCGACCGAGGTGGGGCCGCTGTACCTCCACAACGAGGCGGTCCCGATCTCACGTTTCAACACCCTGCTCATCAAGTGGGCGGTGATGGTTGTGCTGGCGATGATCGTGTCGGGTCTGTACCTGTGGATCAGCTCGGCCCTCGGCCTGCCGATCACCGATCCGCTCGCCCTGTGGGAATACGGCGCCTTCGCGATCGCCGCGGTCGGGATCACGGCGATGTCCGTGATGGCCGCGTTCGGCAACCTCGGCCTGCTCATCAACCTGCTGGTCTTCGTGGTCCTGGCGCTGCCCTCGTCGGGCGGCACGATCCCGCTCGAGGCCGCGCCGCGCCTGTACACCTGGCTCGGTGAGTTCGAACCGATGCACCAGATCTACATCGGGGTGCGCGCCATCATGTTCTTCGGCGCGGCGGGCGACGCGGGGCTCATCCACGCCGTGTGGATGACCCTCGCCGGCCTCCTCATCGGCCTCGTCTTCGGTGCCGTCATCACCCGTTTCTACGACCGCAAGGGCTTGCATCGCCGCCACAAGGCGCAGACCGAACCCGAACCGGTGGACGCAGCCGGGGCGTGAGTCACGCGGGCGCGGACGACCAGGCCGCGCCGAACTGTTCGTACCAGGGATGCGGGGCGGGCACCGCCGCCAGGATCCGTTCGACGAACCGATCGGGGTCGCCGAGTTCGGCGAGTCCGACTCCGCGGCGCTCGTAGTCGGCGAACTTGTCGTGCAGTCCGGCGATCACCTTGTCGGTCACCGTCTGCTCGAACTCTTCGATGGTTGCCATCGGATGCCCCTCCTTCCGGCGAGAAGCGTCTGCGTTCAGTGTAGTGCCGACCTGCGGATTTGCCCTCGTCCGGCGGCGGATTATCGACTGTCGGTGACGCAGAGCAGACTGGGCCCGTGAGAATGGTCCTGGTTCCCGACGCCGACGGTGGCGCGACGACCGTTCGCACCGATCCCACGGGCGTTCCGGTCGAGTCCCCACGTCGACACTCCGACGCCGTGGCCGCGGTCCGCGACATCGAGGCGACCGAGCACCCCCGCTGGGTCTGGACGAGTACCGCGGCCGTCTATCCGGCGCTGCTGAAGGCGGGGGTGCGGGTGCAGCGCTGCCAGGACCTCGTGCTCACCCACGCCATCCTCAGCATGCGCGACGGTGTTCCCGCGCCGCCGCCGGACGAACCCGTCGACGAACGCCCCGGACTGTTCGAGACCGCACCCACCACGGATCCGGCGCAAGTGGTGGCGGACTTCGCGGAACAGCGGAACACGATCGGTGACGATGCACGGCTCGACCTGCTGGTGGCGGCCGAGTCCGCGGGCGCGCTGGCCGCCGCGGAGATGAGTGTCGACGGCCTGCCATTCTCCACCCGTACCCATCGCGCCTTCCTCGAGGCGGCGCTCGGGCCGCGGCCTGCCGGGTACGACCTGCCTCAGCGCATCCAGGACGTGACTGTGGAGATCGGGTCGGCGTTCGGCCGTCGCATCAACCCGGCGTCCCACGTCGAGGTGGTCGACGCGTTTCGCCGTGAGGGCATCGAACTCGCGTCGACCCGCAAACACCTGCTCCGCGAGGTCGATCATCCCGCCGTGCCGCTGCTGCTGCGCCACCGCGATCTGTCCAAGCTGTTCAGCACGAACGGCTGGCAGTGGCTGGACAGTTGGGTCCGCGACGACCGGTTCCGGCCCGTCTACGTTCCCGGCGGCGTGGTGTCCGGCCGCTGGGCGAGCCGCGGCGGCGGCGCACTGCAGATTCCGAAACCGCTGCGGTCGAGCGTGATCGCCGACCCGGGTCATACGTTCGTCATCGCCGACGCCGGCCAACTCGAACCCCGCATCCTGGCCGCCATGTCGGGTGACGCCCGCATGGTCGCCGCGGCGGGCGCCGACGACCTGTATGCACCGGTCGCGGCGGAGACGTTCGACGGCGACCGCGGCAAGGCCAAGGTCGCGATCCTCGGTGTTCTGTACGGCGCCACCGCGGGCGAGGCCCGTTCGCTGCTCACCCTGCTGCGCACCCGCTTTCCCGTCGCCGTCGAATATGTGGAAAGGGCGGCCCGCGCCGGTGAACGCGGCGAGGTCGTGCACTCGTGGCTCGGCCGGGCGTGCCCGCCGCCGTCCCCCGACTTCTGGTCGCACGGCGACGCGCATTCCCGCGGCCGGTTCACCCGAAACTTCGTGGTGCAGGCCACGGCATCCGAGTGGGCACTGTGCGTGCTCGCGGACCTGCGGCGCCGGCTGGCCGACGACCCGGACAGCGAACTCGTCTTCTTCCAGCACGACGAGGTGATGGTGCATACCCGGGACCCCGAGTCGGCGACACGGCACGTTCTGGGCGCGGTCGAGGTAGCCACCCGGTTGCTGTTCGGCGAGACGCGAGTGCGGTTCCCGATGGATGTGGCGGTGCGGGACTGCTACGCCGAAACCTCCGACGAGGCCTGACGCGCGCGGATTTCCGGTGTCGCCGGTGCGCTCGACATGGTGTACTGGGACGCACTGCTGGCGGGGGCGGCGAAGGAGAACCCATGACGAAGCTGGATTCGACGGACTCGAGCACCAGCGGCGAGACGCCGCGCAGGTTCCGCTGGCCTGCGTTCACCATCGTGGCCATCGCGATCATCGCGTTCTTCGCGGGCGGATTCGGGGGTTCCTTCCAGGGCAAGCTCACCGAGGTCCAGAAGAACGACAACGCCGCCTACCTGTCGAGTTCCGCCGAATCGACGATCGTCACCAACGAATCGTCCAAGTTCCTCACCGTCGAAACGATCCCCGGTTTCGTGCTGTTCCACAGCGACGCCCCGCTCACCGAGCAGGACAAGACCGCCATCGCCCAGGCACGTGACGCCATCGCGGCAGTCGACGGGGTCGACGCCGAAGGCATGTCCCAGACACAGTTCTCCCAAGACGGCACCACGGCATCGATCTTCGTTCCCCTCGTCGCGAAGGAGGACGGCACGGCGGTCGCCGGCGATGTGCTCGCCGCCACCGAGGAGAACGTCCTCACCGCCGCGAAGAACGCGGCCGCCGGGCTCGAGGTGCTCCCTGCCGGTCCCGGTGGTCTGCTGGTGGCGTTCATCGACGCGTTCGCCGGGCTCGACGGTGCACTGCTGGGCGCCGCCCTGCTCGTGGTGGTCCTGATCCTGCTGGTGGTCTACCGCTCCCCCGTGCTGTGGTTCTTCCCGCTCTTCTCGGCACTGCTCGCGCTCGGCCTGGCGTCGATGGTCATCTACTTCCTCGCCAAGGCCGAGGTGCTCACGCTCACCGGACAGAGTCAGGGCATCCTGTTCGTCCTCGTGATCGGTGCGGGCACCGACTATGCGCTACTCCTGATCTCCCGATATCGGGAAGAACTGCACTTCTATCCCAGCCGGTTCGACGCCATGGTCAAGGCGTGGAAGGAATCCGCCCCCGCCATCACGGCGTCGGCGGTCACCGTCATCCTCGGTCTGCTGTGCCTGACGTTCTCCGAACTGAACTCCAACAAGAGCCTCGGGCCGGTCGCCGCGATCGGCATCGCGTGCACGTACCTCGTGATGATGACGTTCCTGCCCGTCGCGCTGTCCGCGGCGGGACGGTGGGTGTTCTGGCCGCGGAAACCCAAGCTGGACGAGGCCGCCGACCTCACCACGCACGGCCTGTGGGGCAAGATCGCCGCCCAGGTCGGAAGCAAGGACCGCCCCCTCTGGATCGGTACGACGGTGCTTCTGGCCGTGCTGTTCCTGGTCGGCATCGGCAGTCTGAAGACGGACGGGCTGTCGTCGTCGGAAAACTTCACCAACCGCCCCGACGCCGTCGTCGGTCAGGAGTTGTACGACTCCAAATTCGATCCGGGCGCCGGCGCGCCCGCCGTCATCGTCACCAATGCCGATCAGACGGAGGCGGTCATCACAGCCGTGAGCGGTGTGGACGGCGTGTCCACGGATCCCGGCGCGGTGTGCCCGCAGGTCGACGTCGAGAAGCTGTCCGCACTCGTCAAGTCCAACCCGGCCGCGGTGGCTTCGGCAGCCGGGCAGGGGTGCGCACCCGACTTCCTCACGGCCGCACCGATCGACGGGCGCATGGTCGTCAACGCGACACTCGCCGACTCGTACGATTCCCCGGAAGCCCTCGAGACGGTGAAGCGACTGCGCGACGCGGCGCACGCCGTACCCGGTGCCGATGCGCTCGTCGGCGGCAGCACGGCAACCACTCTCGACGTGCAGACGGCGTCGGTGCACGACCGGAACCTGATCATCCCGATCGTTCTCGTCGTCATCTTCGTCGTGCTGGCCCTCCTGCTCCGCGCCCTGCTCACACCCATCATCCTCATCGCCACCGTGGTCCTGTCGTTCGCGGCCACCCTCGGGGTGTGCGGACTCTTCTTCACCCACGTCTTCCATTTCGCGAACGCAGATCCGGCGTTCCCGCTGTTCGCGTTCGTGTTCCTCGTGGCGCTCGGCATCGACTACAACATCTTCCTGATGACCCGGGTCCGCGAGGAAACCGAGGAACACGGCACCAAATCCGGTGTGCTGCGGGGACTGGCAGTGACCGGTGGCGTCATCACGTCGGCCGGTGTCGTACTCGCCGCGACGTTCGCGGTACTGGGCGTGCTGCCCCTGGTGTTTCTCGCCGAGGTCGGTTTCGCGGTCGCGTTCGGCGTGCTGCTCGACACGATCATCGTGCGCAGCATCCTCGTCCCGGCGCTCTCCCACGACATCGGCAAGAAGATCTGGTGGCCGTCGGCGCTGGCGAAAGCCAAGGACTAATACGCTTCGTCGGTCCACAGGTGGAACAGCGCGTAGGCCCGCCACGGTCGCCACGACTCGGCGAGTTCCGCTGCCTGCCTGCCGGTCCTGACCTCCAGCGCACGTTTGAGGACGAGGTCGTCGGGTGTGAACGCGTCCGGGTCGGCCAGCACCCGCACCGTCAGATAGTCCGCCGTCCACGGGCCGATGCCGGGCAGTGCGAGCAGACTGGCCCGGAACTCGGCCGGGTCGGTGTCCGCGTCGAGGCGCAGACCGTCGGACGCGGCCTCGGCCAGCGCGAGCACCGTCCTGGCCCGGGCGCCGGTGAGACCGAGGGTGGAGCGCAACTGTTCGGGTGCGAGCGCCGCGAGCGTCTCCGGTTCGGGAAACGCGAAGAATCCGTTGTGGACGGGCCGACCGTACGCGGACACGAGCCGGCTGCCGAACGTCCGGGCTGCTGCCAGCGAAACCTGTTGTCCGAGAACGGTCAGAACCGCCGTTTCGAACCCGTCCACGCTCCCCAGGCGCCGCAGACCCGGTCGTAGTGCCACCAGCGGAGCCAGTTGCGGGTGACGGCTCAACGCGGCGTCGATCGGCAGCGGATTCGCGTCGAGGTCGAGCCAGCGCCGGACCGCGGCGGTCAGCGCTTCGATGTCTCCGGGATCCGCCGGTGTCAGGTGCGCCTCGACGTCCCCGTCGGCGGGACGGACGATAACGGACACCAGCGCGGGCCCGTGCGGACCGTTCACCACCCGGGTGTGGGTTCCGTCGGGGTCGTGTCGCTCGAGGCCGGACACGGTGTGGGCGCGGAGCGCGCCCCACAACGGCGCATGGGTGAACGGGCCCCGGTACGGCAGCTGCACTCTCATGCGTCCTCGAGTCCCGTCATCCGCAGCGTGATGTTCAGTCGGCCCGTTGTCAGTCCGCAGTCCGGATCGTTCGTGCCGGGAAACACTTTCGGCACTCCGTGATATGCGAACCGGGACTCGCCACCGAACACGAAGAGGTCGCCCGACAGCAACTCGACATCGGTGTACGGCTTCGTGCGGGTGGCAGTGTTGCCGAAGCGGAACGTGCACGTGTCGCCGATGCTCAACGACACGACGGGCGCATCGGACCGCTCCTCCTTGTCCTGGTGCATGCCCATCTTCGCGGTGTCGTCGTAGAAGTTGATCAGCGCGGCATCGGGTGTGTACCCGTCGGCGGGCTTCCCGTAGGCCTCACTCACCGCTCGCCGGCCGAGTTCGACCAGCCAGCCGGGAACCGGCGCGACACGGCCGCCGCCCGCGTCCTCGGCGGTGCGCGAGTAGGAATACGGCTTCCAGTGCCAGCCGAGGCACACCGTCTGCACCGACATGCGATGCCCCGTCGGCAGTTGCGCGGCCCGCATCGGGACCGGTGCGGTGGCCCAGCGCCGGCATTCGGCCACCAGGTGGCGCTGCTCCTCCGGCGTGAGCCAGTCGGGGACGTGGACGGCGCCGGGCGCCACCACAGTTCGGGGCCGGGGTATCAACGCGGACATCACGGTCACTCGGCGTCGTGCAGGACCAGGCCGAGGGTCCGGCGGGTGCCGCGCCGAACGGTGCTGACACCGTGTCGTACCGGTCCCGTCGACCAACCGCGGGTCGAGCGTACGGGCCTGTCCCTGGTGGTGAAGATCAGCGCATGACCCTGCTGCAGCGTCGTCACCGTGCCCCGGGACTGGGCGCGGGGTCGCTGCTCGACGAGCATGAATTCCCCGCCCTCGTGGTCCACTCCCGGGCGGTCGAGGCCGATCACTACCTGCAACGGGAACACCAGGTCACCGTAGAGGTCGCGGTGCAGAGCGTTCCAGTCGTTCGCGCGGTAGCTGAGCAGGATGGGTGTCGCCCGTTTCTGGCCGGCGTCGTGGCACATGTCCAGCCATTCGTCGAGGGTGTCCGGCCACGGCGCGGGCTTCCTCAGCTTGGTCGCCCAGTCCCGTGCCACGGGAAGAAGTTTCGGGTAGAAGGCGGCACGGAGTTCGGCCACGACCTCCGGTAGCGGGTGGTCGAAGTACCGGTACTGTCCCGAGCCGAAACGGTGCCGGGCCATGTCGACGGTGGACCGGAAACGCTCGACCTCCTCGTACATGTCCGCGATCTGCCCGCACTCCTCGGCCGTCAGGATCTGCTCGGATTGCGCGCATCCCGCGGCGTCGGTCTCGCCGTGGAGACCCTGCCAATCGAGGTCGTTCACGCGTTGCGTCAAGGTAGTCATGCCGCTGCCTCCAATGTCAGCAGAATCGACTTGGCTTCCGGCCCACCCGCGTACTGGCCCATGCTGCCGTCGCTGCGGACCACCCGGTGGCAGGGAATCACGACGGGGAGCGGGTTGAGGGCGCAGGCGGTTCCGACCGCGCGCACTGCCTTCGGGCTGCCCGCGGCCGCCGCGACCGAGGCGTAACTGGCGGTGTGTCCGTAGTCGATCTCGGGAAGATGGTGAAGTACCTCGAGCCGAAATCCCTTGGACAGCCTGAAGTCCAGCGGAACGTCGAAGCTCGTGCGCTCGCCGAGGAAGTATTCGTCGATCTCGTGGGCCACCCGGTCGAGCCGGGCCGGTGCGCGCAGGATCCGGGGGCTGATCTGCTCGGCGAGGGTCTGCAGTACGGCGTCGTGATCCTGGCTGGGGAAGGCGACCCGTACCAGCCCGCGATCGGTGGCGGCGAGGAGAAGCGAACCGACGGGGGTGTCGAGGGTCCGGTACGCGACGTCGAGGAGCCCTGCTTCGGCGGCGAGGGCGGCGAGCCGCTCACGCAGATTCTGCTCGACCGCGGAGTCCGACGTGGACAGGGCGTAGACGATGTCGGGGATGTTCATGTGATGTCTCCACTCACAGAGATCGAGAGGGTCTTGCGTAGCGCCGCAATCCCGTCGGCGGCGGCCCGTCGCGACGCGTCCGGGGAGTTGCTCAGGATCACCGCGATCTCGGCGTACGGCAGCCCGGCCAGGTAGTGATACGCCACCGCCGCCCGTTGCTTCATCGGCAGGGCGCCGACCGCGTTCCACAACTCGGGGTCGTGACCGCCGGGGAGTCCGCGGTCGGTCGTCTGCTCGGGAAGCGCGTCGGTGGGGACGGGCCGCCGGTCGCGCGCACGAATGTGGTCGAGCGCTTTCCGGTGCGCGATGGTCACCAGCCATGCCTCGACGTTGCTCCCGGGACGCAGGTCGGGGTACGCCCGCATCGCGGCGATGAAGGTCTCCGACCAGGCGTCCTCGGCGTCCACCGGACCGACCACGGCCCGACAGACCCGCAGGACCGTCGGCCCGTGCTCGGCCACGATGTCTTCGAACGGCTTCAGGGTCATCAGCTCAGCCGGAGTCCCGCCCGTTCCGCTTCGCGTTCGAGCAGGAACCGTTTGCGCTCGAGCCCGCCCGCATACCCCGTCAGGTTGCCGTTGCTCCCGATGACACGGTGGCACGGGACGATGATGCTGATCGGATTCCTGCCGTTCGCCGCCGCCACCGCGCGAACCGCAGTCGGGGTGCCGAGGGAGTCGGCCAGCTGACCGTACGTCCACGTCTCGCCGTACGGGATGGTGCGCAGGGCGTCCCACACCCGTTGCTGGAAGGGCGTGCCCCGCGCGGCGAGCGGGACGGTGAAGTCGGTGCGCCTGCCGTCGAAGTATTCGGTGAGCTGGGTGACGGCCTCGTCGAAACCTGCGGTGTCGCGCTCCCCGAACGTCGCGGGATTCGGCTGATGCCGGTGTTCGACCATGTAGATGCCGCTCAGCACCCCGTCGACGCTCACCAGCGTCAGGGGGCCGATCGGTGAATCGATGACTGTGTGTGCTGCTCGGTCGGCATTCACGGTGCCAATCCTTCCAGGTGTACGGGCCTCTGAAAGGTAGACGTCTGCCACGACCGAAACGTGAGGTGCGAAATGCATCAGGCAGGATGGGCCGATGGCTCTCGTACAACTCGGCACCCGCGACCTGGTGCGTACCGTCACCGGGATCGCCCGGTGGTCGGCGGACACCGCTGAACTCGTCGTCTCCCTTCCCGGCCGGATCGGCACCCTCCTGGACCAGGTCGAGGTGCTGATTTCCCGCATCGAGGCAATCAGCGACGGCGCCGAGATCGCCGTGGCGAGGGCGAACGCGGTTGCGGAATCGGCGGCGACCGTCGTCGCCACGGCAGGGCACACATCCGCGTCGGCGCAGACTCTCATCGGTCTGTACGAGCCGCTGGCGACGAAGGCCGCCCCACTGGCGCAGCGGTTCGTCGACGACCTCACCGAGGAGGAGATTCACGCCGCGATCGGGTTGGTGGACCACCTGCCCGAGCTGACCCTGCGCATGGAGGGGCTGATGCCGATCCTGGCGACCCTGGACACCGTGTCGCCGGAGATCCACCAACTCCTCGAGGAGGTCCAGGGCGTGCGTCAGGCGATCCAGGGCGTCCCCGGTTTCAAGTTCTTCCGCAAGCGTGGCGAGGCCCAGGAGGACGACGACTACGCGCGGTAGCCGTCCGTTCCGGCGCGTCCGACGACGATCTTCGGGACCACCGCGCGCGACGACAGCCGCAGCAGGGCGTCGACGAGTTCGACGATGTCGTTGACCTCGATCATCGCCTCGGGCGGGATCGTGTCGTGGATCCAGGCGGACATGTCGGTGTCGACGTACGCCGGGGCGAGCGCGGTCGCGGAGACTCCGTTGCCCGACTCCTCCACGTTCAGCGTCTCCGTCAGGGAGATCAGCGCGGCCTTGGTCGCCCCGTAGACGGCGAGCCCTGCCTCGGCGTACACGCCGGTGATCGATGCCAGGGCCACGACCTTGGACCCGCGTCCCGGGTTCTCCGCCGCACCGGTACGCAGCAGCGGCAGCGACTGCTGCAGAAGGCTGAACGGCGCCCGCAGGTTGACTCCGAGGCTCTTGTCGAATCGGCGCATGGGGAACTCGCCGATGGGGCCCGCGGTTCCCACCCCGGCGTTGAGCACCAGCGCGTTCAGCGAACCGTAGGCGTCGGTGTGCGCCTCGACGACGCGTCCGGCAGATTCCTCGTCGGCGAGGTCACCGGCGACCACGACGACGTCCTTCGCGCCCGCGGTCCGCAGGTCGGCGCCCACGGACTCGAGCCGATCACGATCACGGGCGGTGATCGTCAGCCCGTACCCCTGTTCGGCGAGACGGGTGGCGATGCCGAGTCCGATGCCACGCGAGGCGCCGGTGATCAGTGCGGTGCGACTCATACGGTCTGTCCTTTCAGGGCGCGCAGGCCGGCCGCGACGAATTCGGGCACCGCGTCGCCTGCCTTGTCGAAACCTTCTCCGACGGTGGCGCCGACACGGTAGCGGTGGTTGATGCCCTCGGCGATCACGGCGAGTTTGAAGTTCGCGAGCGCCAGGTAGAAGTTCCAGTGGACCAGTTCGCGCCCCGACGCCACGGTGTAGCGCTGCGCGAGATCGTCCGCCGACGGCAGTCGCGGGCTCGTCCAGGCCGCCGGTTCGCCGAGCACCAGGTCGAGAGCCGGATGCCGGTAGACGCACATCAGGGCGACGTCGGTGAGCGGGTCGCCGAGGGTCGACAGTTCCCAGTCGACGACCGCCGCAACGGTGCTCACGTCGCCGGCCGCGAGGATGGTGTTGTCGATGCGGTAGTCGCCGTGCACGATCGACGATTCCGACTGCTGCGGAATTGATTCGACCAGCGCGGCATGCAGGCGGTCGACGTCCGCGGAGTCCGTCGTCTTCACTCGCCCCCACTGGCTCGCCCACAACGTGACCTGCCGGGCCACGTACCCGTCCGGGCGGCCGAGCTCGCCCAGGCCGACGGCGTCGTAGTCGACGTTGTGCAAAGCGCCGAGCACGCGGACCAGTTCGTCGGTGCACGAGTCGATGTCGTCGTCGGACAGCGCCTCGAGATCCGACTTGGTCCGGATCACCTGGCCCGTCACGTGTTCCACCACGGTGAACTGCGCGCCCATCACACTGTCGTCCTCGCACAATGCGACGGTGGCGGCCACCGGGACGTCGGTGCCCTGCAGCGCCGAGGTGATGCGGAATTCGCGGGCCACGTCGTGCGCCGACGGTGTGAGCCCCGCGGTGGGCGGCCTTCGCAGCACCCACCGCGAGGAGTCGTCGAAGATGGCGTACGTGAGGTTGGACTTGCCGCCCGAGATCAGGTCGGCCCGCAACTCACCGGCGAGAGGAACGTCCGACTCGGACAGGAACTTCCGCAGCGCAACGAGATCGAGTCCCCGATGTTCGGTCATGCGCCCGCCTCCCGCGCGGCCTTCTTCGCAGCACCGACGACACGCTTGGCGATGGCCCAGCGGTGCACCTCGGACGGTCCGTCGTAGACACGGAACGGTCGCACCTCGCGGGACAGCCGAGCGAGGGGCAGGTCACCGGACACGCCGAGACCGCCGCACATCTGGATTGAGCGGTCGACGATGCGGAAGATGGCCTCGGAGGCGTAGGTCTTGGCGATGGACGTGGAGTTGCTCGCGTGGCCGCCCTGATCGAGTTCCCAGCACGCCCGCGTCAACAGTGCGCGGGTGGCGGCGATGTCGATCTCGTTGTCCGCGATCATCTTCTGGACCATGCCGAGATCACCCAGCTTGCCTCCGAAACCCTCACGCTGCGCGACGTGTGCCACGGCGACGTCGTGGCCGCGCCGCGCCGCACCGAGCCACCGCATGACGTGCGTCATCCGGGCGGGCCCGAGCCGGACCTGGGCGTAGGCGAATCCCTGGTCCACCTCGCCGAGAACCCCGCTGTCGGCGACGAACAGGTCCTCGAAGAACACCTCGCAGTGCCCACCGATCATCGCCCGGTCCAGGGTGTCGATGTGACGACCCACCCTCAGCCCCTCGGCGTCGGCCGGCGTGAGGAACATCGTCGCACCACCGCGGTCGCCGGGCACGCCGGACGTGCGCGCGAAGATGATGAAGAATCCCGCGCCGTCGGCTCCGGTGATGAAGTACTTGTGGCCGTTGATCTTCCACCCGCCCGGCACCTTCTCGGCGCGCGTGGTCAGTGCCGAGGGGTCGGAGCCGGCTCCGGGCGACGGCTCGGTCATGGCGAACGCCGACCGCATGTCGCCGTGCGCGAGCGGGGCGAGGAACCGCTCCTTCTGCTCCGGGCTGGCGATGTGCGCGAGCATGTGGACGTTGCCCTCGTCGGGGGCCCCGATGTTCAGGGCGGTCGGGCCGAACAGCGAATAGCCCGCGGCCTCGAAGACGGGCGCGCGATCGGTCATGTTCAGGCCGTGTCCGCCGTACTCGACGGGTGCGTGCGGGGCGAAGACTCCGGCGTCCTTGGCTGCCTTCTGCAGCTCCACGCGCAGGGTGTCGCCACCGGCCGCGGTGATGTCGCCGCCGTGCTCGTCCTCGATGGGCAGCACGACTTCGCGGGTGAACGCCTCGGTCTTCTCGACGAGCGCGGTCACCTCGGGTGCGTAGGACAGATCGATCGCCACAACTACCTCCAGTCAATACGGCGACTCCAGTACCGACCGATCACTCGCTCGGTCGAAGTCGTCACCGACAATTCCACACCTTCGAAAGCCGGTCAAGACTCAGTCGGACGCGCCGACCGTGCTCCTCGCGATCGCCAGGTACCGCTCGACCAGTTCGTCGGGCGACAGCGGCCCGTCCTCCCGGTACCAGGTGGACACCGCGACGCACATCGTGACGACGGCACGGCTCGCGTCCTCCGGGAACGGCGTCCGGAACAACCCCGCCGCCACCCCCTCGCGGACGATGTCGTCCAGCATCTCCTGCTGCTCGTCGCGCAGCGCGATGTACGCCTTCCGGCTCTCCGGTTCCATGCTCCGCGTCTCCCGGGACGCGACGAAGGCCTGTTCACGCCGGTACATGTGGAACCGCAGCAGCGACTCGATGACCGCGTCGAACCGCTCGCCCGGTGTCGGGCCCGCCTCTGCCACCGCCGCGTGGCTGCGATCGAGGAGTTCGCGCATCACCGCGTTCGTCAGCCCCACCAGCAGCGCCTGCTTGGAGGGGTAGTGGTGATAGAGACCGGGGACCGACAGACCGGCGCGTGACGCGATCTCACGGATCGACGCCCCGTCGTACCCCTTCTCGACGAACGCCGCCAGCGCCGCGGCCAGAACCTTGGACAAGCCCTGGTCGGTGTACTCACGCCAGGAACTGCCGCGCTGGGTGCCCTCTATCGTCATGGGTCCTACGGTAGAACAGATACCCGCCGCTCCCCTGCTGTGGTCGCGGGAGTTGACTAGAGTCGAACGAGGTCGCCCAGATCGACAGCCTTCTCCGACAGAGAGCCAGGGACCACCTGATGATCCACGTCCGTCACTCCGCGATCGCAGCCGTCCCCATCCACGTGGCGTTCGCGTACATCGACGATTACCGGACGGTCCCCGACTGGATGTTCGGGGTCTCGGAGTTCCGTCCGATCGGGGAATTCGACCAGGGGATGGAGTCGACGTTCGACGCCGCGATCCACATCGGCCCCAGCACCCTGCGGTCGCGGCTCGAGGTCACCGAGTGGGAGCAGGACCGGGTCATCACCCTGGCGTCGCTCGACGGCGCCGCCAACTCCTCGACCTGGGAGTTCACCGCTCACGGTGAGGACAAGACCGAGATCAGCGTGGACTTCGCGTACAAACTCCCCGGCGGCCTCACCGGCAAGGCCCTCGGTCTCATCGTCGAACCGTTCGTCGAAACGGCCGTGAAGAACACCGAGGTGACCTTGCGGCACAACCTCGAGGAGCTGTACGCGAAGCGCAACCGCTAGCGTCCGGGCAGGAAAGCCAGCCGTCCGACTGTCGTCCCCTCGCCGAGCCGTGCGATGCCGTCCGCGACGTCGGTGAGCCCGAGCCGCTCGCTGATCATCGGCTTGATCTCGCCGGCCGCGGCCATCCTCGTCAGCTCTTCGTGACACTCCCGGATCGCAGCGGGGTTGTAGGCGTTGTACAACCCCCAGTGGAGCCCGATGATCGAGTAGTTCTTGATCAGCGCGTGGTTCAGCCCGGGCGACGGGATGGTGCCGCTCGCGAACCCGATCACGATGATGCGACCCTCGAACGCGATGCACTTGGTCGACTTCGTGTAGGAGTCGCCACCCACCGGATCGAACACGACGTCGGCACCGCGGCCGTCCGTGAAGTCCTTCACGGCCTGCACGAAGTCCTCGCTGTGCCGGTCGATCACGAGGTCGGCACCGAGTTCCCGCGTGTAGGCCGCCTTCTCGGGACCGCCGACGACGCCGATCACCTTCGCACCCGCCGCCTTACCCAGTTGCACGGCCGCGCTGCCCACACCACCTGCCGCAGCGTGCACGAGCAGGGTTTCACCGGGCTGGATCTGCGTCCTGCGGTGCAGCGCAAACCATCCCGTCTGGTACCCGATCGACAGTGCCGACGCCTCGGCGTCGTCGAGGGCCTCCGGAGCGGGGAACGCTGTGGCCGAGGACATGACGGCCAGCTCGGCGAACCCGCCGTTCGGAAGACTCGGCATGCCGATCACCCGGTCACCGACGGAGAACTCGGTGACACCCTCGCCCAGACCCACCACCTCGCCGCACAGCTCCACACCGGGAGTGAACGGAAGCGGCGGCTTGATCTGGTACTCGCCGCGGCACAACAGCACATCCGGGAAGTTGGCGGCGGCCGAGAGCACCTTGACCAGCAACTCCCCGGGCTTCGGTTCGAGGTCGGGGACGTCCTCGAACTTCAGAACGTCCCTCGGCTGCCCCAATTCGTGTACACGCCACGCCTTCATCGATCAGTCCTTCGGTCCACCGGCGACGTAGACGACCTGCCCCGAGACGAATCCGGCGCCCTCGCTGACGAAGAACGACGCGGTGTGCGCGATGTCCTCGGGCTGCCCGACGCGGTTCACCGGGATCTGCGACGCCGCCGCCTTCTTGAAATCCTCGAAGCCGACACCCACCCGCTCGGCGGTGGCGGCGGTCATCTCGGTCTCGATGAAGCCGGGCGCGATCGCGTTCGCGGTGACACCGAACTTGCCGAGCTCGAATGCCAGCGTCTTGGTGAAGCCCTGCATGCCCGCCTTGGCGGCGGAGTAGTTGACCTGCCCGCGGTTACCGAGCGCAGAGGTGCTCGACAGGTTCACGATGCGCCCGAACTTGGCGTCCACCATGTACTTCTGCACGGCCCGCGACATCAGGAACGCACCGCGCAGGTGCACGTTCATGACCGCGTCCCAGTCGTCGACGGTCATCTTGAACAACAGGTTGTCGCGGGTGATCCCGGCGTTGTTGATCAGGATCGTCGGGGCACCGAGTTCGGCCGCCACTCGCTCGACCGCCGCGGCGACCGAGGCCTCGTCGGCGACGTTCGCGCCCACGGCCAGCGCTTCGCCGCCGGCGGACGTGATCGCGTCGACGGTGCCGGCACACGCGGACTCGTCGAGGTCGAGGACGGCGACCGCGTAGCCGTCGTCGGCCAGCCGCTTCGCGACGGCGGCGCCGATTCCGCGGGCCGATCCGGTGACGATGGCGGTTCTACGTTCCTGGCTCACTTGTTTCCTCCATGCTGGTTGTTCTCGGTCTTCGTACGGTATTTGCGGAGTTCTCTTCTCGCGATGGACATCTTGTGGACCTCGTCCGGTCCGTCCGCGAGACGCAATGTCCTCAGATGGGCGTACATCATGGCGAGGGGGAAGTCGTCGGTGACGCCGGCCCCACCGTGCACCTGAATCGCCCGATCCACAATCTTCAACGCAATATTCGGAGCCGCCACCTTGATCGCCGCGATCTCCGTCCGCGCCTCCTTGTTCCCCACCGTATCCATCAGATACGCCG